>JAQSCR010000237.1 GCA_029945495.1 Pseudolabrys sp.
CCTCCGTCATCGTCTCGCGCGTCGCTGCTTCCTGCTTGAAGTAGCCGATGAAGACATTCGGCCCCTTCAGCAGGACCTCGCCGCGATCGTCGATCTTGACGTCGATGGACGGGATCGGCCGGCCCACGGTGTTGGGATTGGCTTCGGAATCGGGCTGGCAGGAAATCATCGCCGACGCTTCCGTGGCGCCATAGACCTGCTTCAGGTTGATGCCGAAGGAGCGGAAGAAGCGATAAGTGTCCGGCCCGAGCGGCGCGCCGCCGGTGTAACACCAGCGTGCGTTGCGGAGCCCGAGCTGGTCGCGCACCGGGCCGTAGACCATCAGTTCACCGACCGCGAGGCCCAGTCGCTGCACCAGCACCAGCCGCTTGCCCTCCGAACGGGCGAGTTCGCAGCGCTCGGCCAGGGTCCGAAAGAAGTCGAAGATCCTGCGTTTCAAGGGCGATGCATCGCCACCCTTGATCTGCATCTGGGTCAGCATGTTCTCCCAGATGCGCGGCGGCGCCAGCATGACGTTGGGGCCGAGTTCGCGCAGGTCGCGCTGCACGGTTTCGGGATTCTCAGGGCAATTGGCCGTCACGCGTGCCGCGAGCGCCATGCCGAGCGTGAACGAGGCGTCGCCGACCCAGGCCATCGGTAGGTAGGACAGCCAGTTGTCGCCGCGCTTGACCTCGTTCACCTCCATGAAAGCCTGGGCGGCAGCGATCATGTTGCGATGGCTAAGCATGGCGCCTT
Organism: Pseudolabrys sp.; assembly: GCA_029945495.1. Lineage (GTDB taxonomy): Bacteria > Pseudomonadota > Alphaproteobacteria > Rhizobiales > Xanthobacteraceae > Pseudolabrys. Next base: position 736 of record JAQSCR010000237.1, read on the forward strand.
TGGGCGTGCCGGTGGTGCCGGATGTATAGGCGATCATCGCCATATCGTCCGCGTGGCCCTTGTCGAGTTCGGTCTCATAGAAATCCGGATTGGCTTTGCCGAAGGCCTGGCCTGCTTCGAGGATGCTGTCGAAGGAGCGCAGCATCGGATCCTTGTAGGCCCACAGCCCGCGCGGATCGTCGAATATGATCAGGCGCAGGCGCGGCAGCTGATCCTTGAGCGACAGCGCCTTGTCGACCTGCTCCTGGTCCTCGGCCACGATGACCGACGTCTCGGCGTGGTTCAGCACATAGACCAGCTCCGATGCGATCGAATCCTGGTAGACCGGGACCGAGGCGCCGCCCAGGACCTGGGCCGAGAGCTGGGCGAAGTAGAGTTGCGGGCGGTTGTCGCCGATCACCGACAGCTTGTCGCCGCGACCGAAGCCGAGCGATGCCAGTCCGAGCGCAAAATCCCGCACGTTGTCGCGGTAGGCCGCCCAGCTATAGGTCTGCCAGACGCCTCTGGTCTTCTCGCGGATGCCGGCGCCTTCCGAATCCTGTTCGGCGTTGCGCTGCAACAGTTTCGGCAATGTGGTCATGCCGACAGAACCATCCGCGCTCATGCTCCGCCTCCGCCTTTGCTCTTGCCGAGATAGGCTTCGATGACCTGGGGATTGCGCTGGACCTCGTCGGGCGTGCCGGCGGCGATACCGCGTCCGCGATCGAGCACCACGACCTTGTCGGAAATGTCCATGACCACACCCATGTCGTGCTCGATCAGGACAACGGTCACGCCGCGCTCCTGGTTCACGTCGAGGACGTAGCGCGCCATGTCCTCCTTCTCGTCCTGGTTCATGCCACCCATCGGCTCGTCGAGCAGCAGCAGCTTGGGATCGGACGCCAGCGCGCGGCCAAGCTCGACACGTTTGCGCAGGCCATAGGCCAGCGATGCGGTCGTCTGCTTGCGCAGATCCTGAAGCTTCAGGAATTCTATGATCTCCTCGACCGCCTCGCGGTGGGCGATGTCTTCCTTCTGCGCCATGCCCCAGTAGATGACACTCGACAGCACGCCTGCCTTCATCCGCACGTGGCGGCCGAGCATCAGATTGTCGAGGACGGTGAGGCCGCTGAACAAGGCGATGTTCTGGAAGGTCCGCGCGATGCCGAGTGCGGCGATGTCACTGGGCTTCTTCTGCGTGATGTCCCGGCCCTCGAGAACGACCCGGCCGGTATCGGGCTTGTAGAAGCCCGAGATCATGTTCAGGAGCGACGTCTTGCCCGCGCCGTTGGGACCGATGATGGAGACGATACCGCCGCGCGGTACTTCGAGGGAAACGTCCTGCACAGCGGTCACGCCGCCGAAACGCTTGGACACCCCTTCGACCACGAGCTGATAGTCGCCCTCTCGCGCAACGACGCGCTGGGCAGACGCACCCACCAATGAACCCTCCCTACGTCGTACTCTTTGTCTTGCTTAATATTTGGCGGGATCATGCAGGCTCCCGTGGGCGAAGGCAACAAATCTGCCTAAGCTCCGGGGCCCCACCGGGAGACCGCCACATGCCACGCCACGTCGTCTGCCTGACTTTCGATCACGACCACCTGTCCGGTTTCATTGCACGCGGGCTGACATCGCCGACCGCGATCTCGCGGGGCGAATACGACATGGTGGTCATTCCCCGCCTCATGACGCTGCTTGCCCGCTACAGCGTAAAGGCCACCTTCTTCACCCCCGGGCACACGATCGACAGCACACCGGAAGCGGTGATGCCCTACGTCGAGGCCGGCCACGAACTCGCTCACCATGGTTGGACCCATCGGCTTCCCGTCACCCTCTCCCGGGACGAGGAGGAAGAGGAGATCGTGCGCGGCAACGAGTCGATCAAGCGGATCAGCGGACAGTTCGCGCGCGGCTACCGTTCACCTGCCTGGGACCTCTCCCCCCACTCGATCGAACTGCTGCTGAAGCACGGCATCCGGTACGACAGTTCGATGATGGGCCACGATTTCGATTGCTACTACGCCCGCCAGGGAGATGTGGTCGAGCTGTTGAAGCCCTTCGTGCGCGGCCGCGAAACCAAACTGGTCGAGATGCCGATCAGCTGGTCGCTCGACGATTTCCCGCATT
>JAQSCR010000238.1 GCA_029945495.1 Pseudolabrys sp.
GACGTGACATGCCAGCATTCTGAGCATGCTCTGCATGTTTGTCAAGTACACAGCATGCTCATACGTGCTCTTGCCGACAGAGCATGCTTCAACTCCTTGCAGGGACGACGTTTGTGACTGTTGATACATTTCGCTGCATGTCAGAAAAGAGAGCCCAGCCCCGCCCAGGACAGAAGGCGATCTCCCTTGGCAGCGCTCGCGAGCCATTTGAGGCTTGGTGCAAGGCCAACCGGTATCCGGTGCGCGATGTGGTTCTGGCTGGTTGGTTGGCCGTGATGAAGCTCAATCACGACGAGCGGATAGCGCTCTTCAAGGAACTCGACGAGGCGATCGCACGCAACTTCAAGTCTCAAGCGGAGGAGACTTCGGCTAGCTCCACTTCACGCCACCGCGGAACTACGACATCGACGACGTCAACACCGGGAAATGCGACAAGGCCACCGTCCCGTCGGGTTGCCTCGTGATCAAGCGTGACGACGGGAGCAGCGCGCGCTACACGCAACTCGCGAGGCTGGACAGACGGACCGGCGAGGCGGATCGCCGGGTCGGGGCAGGGGACAGGCGGCGGGGTTCGGCGAAAGTCTGAACAGGCGAGTGGATTCCAGTGAATCGGAGGGGCAGTGGCTCGCAAGAAGGGTCTGAAGATTCCCGGCGTTTCTCTCTCTGTGAACCGTGCGCTCGGCGTCACCAACCTGAAGCGCAAGGTCGCTCGAACCACTGGGATTCCGACAACCCAGGCTGGCCGCGACGCAAAGGTAGGTCGGATACTCGCCGGTCGCGGATGCGTCGTCCCGATCGTCGGCGGGCTGCTGATCGTGGCTGGAGCGGTCGTTGGTGCGATCGTCGTCGCAACCCAGGCACAGGCCGGCTGCTGGGACTGATCGATCAAAGCCATGCTCTTCTTCTTCCTACTCTTTGTGCTGTTGCTGGTTGCCGTCGTGACGGCGGTGCTCGTGATTGCTCTCGCCTTTCGACGGCGGTCGGAGCCGTCGGCGCAAATGGTTGTGTTCGAGAACTACACCCTCAAAACTCGCATTAAATTACCAAAACCAGTGGTCACACCGCTTGGTTCTCGCGCGTCATCGCTCGCACTCACCGTCGACATCACGTACTCCGTGCGTCAGACCGATGATGCCATCGCCTTGCACGATGTTCGGGTCGCGCGTGGCGCACCCATCATGGATGGCGGAACCCCAATCAATGCGTCCACGTCGCAAGGAGAGGGTTTCAGCATCTCACCTGCCGCCGTGCCCAGGACGCTCATGCTCAATGCCGTGCTCGCGGAACTCGAATCATCAGATTGGCTCGCAGACGGGATGAGGAAGAAGTGGCGAGGTCATGTCACCATGGGGAGTTGACAGACCGGGCGGCGAACTGAATCGGCCGGTGCTCGGTGTGATCGTCGTTTCGAGACAGGCACAAGCGAGCTGCTGGAACTTGAGCGATACAAGACATGATCTCAATCATCATCCCATTCCTGACCGTTGCAGTCCAGCTCGCACCAGGAGGCGCGCCGGTCACACCCAGCCCGCCTAGTGCCGTACCGGCAACAACAGCGAGTCCGCCAACGACTTCACTCGAGGTTCTGGCCGCAATTGAGCGTGCCGATGCAGAGCATGCCGAGGCGACACCAATAGTGATCGCGAAGCTCTTGGAGGTGAAGGAGTCACTCCGTCTCGCCAATACTGCCAAGATCGCACCGAGCCTCGGCAACCAAGGTTTCGCAGAGCGAGTCGTCGATGGGAGGCGAGTTTGGGAATTCAAGACAGCGGCGCTCAAACAGAAGCGAGTCGGTGAGTTGAAGGAGCAGCTCTTGGAAGTGACCGCAAAGTCGAAGGTGCTCTCACAGGGAGATGTGCTCAACACGCCGTTCGACCCGCGACGTTCAGACGGACCGAGCTACCCGCGTGGAATCATCGGCTACGTCGTGATGGATCCGAAGAAGGTCCTTGCGCAGGCGGAATCAATCGACTCGAGCTCAGTCGCCATTGTTTCTGTGCGTGATGCGGATACGCCCACGTCGGCGTCGCGCCGATTTCAGTTCGAGGGCTGGGACTTCACGAAGCTCCACCCGGGCGATCGCGTGAGGGTGGAAGGCACGGTGCTCATCATCGCGCCGGAACCGACCACCACCGCCGCACCGACGGTGTTCCGCATTCTCAAGCAGTCGCTTTGGGCGGACGATCCAGCGTTCGTCGCCAGCAGAAAGCTCAGAGCCGACGGATTCAAAGAGCAGCTCGCTGAGGCGGAACGCGCAAACGCGAACCGTCGAGAGCAGCCGACGGTGGTGAAGTGATGGATGGCGCATGCGGGCCATGGAAATGGAGATCAATTGGAACCACTTAGGACCGATAAATATCAAGCAACGTGTCGAGGCACGACCATTCATGTGTGGGCCAGTTCTTTCGAGGGTGGGCTTTTCGCTGCCACTATCGTCTTTACCAACGCTATCGGCGATTCCACATTTAGGCTTAGGGGAGTGAACGTTGCCGCGACGTCTGAAGTTGATGTGCTCCGGAGAGTCAATGAAGCAGTAGCCGCTGCTTGCCCAGGTGCGTCAGCCCTTGAGTTGGTCGATTCCAACTGAGTCCTAGGCACCTGCGAATGAGCTCCGCACCGAAAATATGTCGGGTGAAGGCGACAGCAACGTGGGACGCGCGGATTGCGCTTGGTCAACTGCTGTGTGACCGAGACCAGCTAGAGGGTCGAGATCATCCGGAGGCGATGGAGTCACTGTCGCTAGGAGCGCTGGAGTCCATGTGCGCGGCGCTTCACCTTGCGATGAACAGAACAACGTTGGGTGAGGGGATCGATGTCACAATCGGCACGTCGCGGCTT
>JAQSCR010000239.1 GCA_029945495.1 Pseudolabrys sp.
GGCGCCGGTGTCCGAACCGGACAGCTTGGCGATCACCTGCTCGACTGGGCCGCCGGGCGCAAACTGCACCACCACGAAGGCCACGAACATGATGCCCAGCATGGTGGGGATGATGAACAGCAGGCGGCGGATGATGTAGGCGGTCATGGGCCCCTCACTACGTCATTCCGGGGCGCCGCGAAAGCGGCGAACCCGGAATCCAGACCGATCAGAAGGTCGTTTATGGAGCTGGATTCCGGGTTCGGCACTCCGTGCCGCCCCGGAATGACATTGGTCATTTCGCCGCCTTGTCCTTGTCGGCCCACCAGGTGTCGGGAATGCCGCGATAATAGCGCGGCTGCCGTTCCGGATGGGCGAAGACGTCCCAATAGGCGATGCGGTGCGAGGCCAGATACCACTGCGGCACCCAATAGCGCCCGGCGCGGATGACGCGGTCGAGCGCCTTGCAGGCGGTGGTGAGTTCCACCCGGCTCTTGGCGGCGATGATGATGTCGACCAGCGCGTCGACCGCCGGGTCGGATATGCCGGCGAGGTTCTGCGAGCCCTTGGTCGCCGCCGCCTGCGAACTGAAATAGTTGCGCAGCGAGTCGCCCGGTGTCGAGGAAAAGCTCATGCGCTCGACGGTGATGTCGAAGTCGAAATCGTCGACCCGCTTGCGATATTGCACCGGATCGACCACGCGCAAGGTCGCCTGCAGGCCGAGTGCCTCCAGCGTCTTGATGTAGGCAAGGTGATGCGGATTGAAACTCGGCTCTTCCGACAGGAATTCGATGGCGAAGGGCTGGCCGTTCGGCAATACGCGCTTGCCGTCCTTGAGCAGCACACCGGCGTCGTTGAGCAGTTGCAATGCCAGCCGCAGCGAACGCCGGTCCTGCCCGGAGGCGTCGGTCACGGGCGGCACGTAAGGTTCGCCGAACACCTCGTCCGGCAACTTGCCGCGGAACGGCTCAAGCAGCGCCAGCTCGGCGGCGTCCGGCTTGCCCTTGGCCATCATCGGCGAATTCTGGAACACCGAGTGCGTGCGCTTGTAGGCGCCGTACATGATGTTCTTGTTGATCCATTCAAAGTCGAAGGCGTCGATCAAGGCCTCGCGCACGCGCCGGTCCTTGAACTTCTCCCGCCGCATGTTCATGAACCAGCCCTGGGCGCCGGACGGCGTATCGTCGGGAATGGTGTCGCGCTTGACGCGGCCGTCCTTGAAGGCGGGGAAATCGTAGCGCGTCGCCCAGGTGCGCGCGGTGTATTCCTCACGGAACAGATAATTCTTGGCGGTGAAGCCGACAAAGGCGACTTCGCGGTCGCGGTAATATTCGTAACGTATGGTGTCGAAGTTGTTGAGACCCTTGGCTACCGGCAGGCTCTCGCCCCACCAGTCCTTGACCCGATCGAACTCGATGAAGTGCCCGACCTCGACGCGGCCGACCTTGTAGGCGCCGCTGCCGAGCGGCGGCGCCAGTGTCGTCTGATCGAACTCGTTCTTGGCATAGAAGGCCTTGGAGAAAATCGGCAGGCCGGCGACGAACAAAGGCACGTCGCGGCCGCGTTTGGCGGCGAACTTCGCCACAAGAGTGCGGTCGTCGATGGCCTCGGCGCCGGAAAAGTCGCGCAGCAACTGCGTGATGATCGGGTGGCCCTTTTCCTTCAACGTCGCCAGCGACCACACCACGTCATGCGCGGTGATCGGCGTGCCGTCATGGAATTTGGCTTCCGCGCGCAGCGCGAAGCGATAGGTCAGTCCTTGGTCGGAAATGCGCACGGTCTTCGCAGCCAGGCCATACATGGCGTCCGGCTCGTCGCCCGAGCGCGCCATCAGGCTGGCGAAATTATAGTCCATGCCGAGCGCGCCATTGCCCTTGAGGATATAGGCATTGAGCGAATCGAAGGTGAGGAACGAGCCGTTATAGCCACGGCTGCTGACCGCTTCGGAAAACACGCCGCCTTTCGGCGCGCCCGGATTGACGTAGGCGAAGTGCGGGAAGTCGGCCGGATATTGCAGGTCGCCGAAGGCCGACAGGCCGTGCCGCTCGGTGTCGAGGACGATGTCCTCGGCGAAAGCCGGCGCATTGAATCTCGCGGCGGCGAGCGCGCCGGCCGACAGGATGAGCGCATTGCGCCTTGTTATCATGCGGCGTGTAATCACGAACGCTGCGGCACCTTGGCCGCCTTGTCCGGGTCAAACCACCAGATCGTCGGGAACGCCGCTGCGCCATATTTCGGCATGGTCTCCGGACGTCCGAAGCGGTCCCAGCGCGCGCTGCGCTGCTTGCCGTAAGTCCATTGCGGTACGACGTAGAAATTCCACAGCAGCACGCGATCGAGCGCCTTGGTGGCGGCGACCAGGTCGTCGCGGTCCTTGGTAAAGATGACGCGTTCGATCAATTTGTCGATCGCCGGAATCTTGATGCCAACGTAGTTGCGCGAGCCGGCTTGATCGGCGGCGGCCGAACTCCAGTAGCTGCGCTGCTCGTTGCCCGGCGACAGCGACTGGCCCCACGACGCGACGATGATGTCGTAGTCCCATTGCCGCAGCCGGTTCTCATATTGCGCGGCGTCCACCGTGCGGCTGGTGACGGCCATGCCGAGACGCTCGAGCGACGGCTTATAGAACAGAACGAAACGCTCTGCGGTGGGATCGTCGACCAGGAATTCGACCGAGAATTGCTCGCCGGTCTTGGCGTTGACCAGTTTGGTATCCTTGATCTCGTAGCCGGCTTCGCGGAACAGCTTGAGCGCCTCGCGCAGATTGTTGCGCAGCGCCTGCTGATCGCCGCCCTTCGGATTGTTGTAAGGCGTGGTGAAGACCTCCGGCGGCACCTGATCCTTCACCGTGTT
>JAQSCR010000240.1 GCA_029945495.1 Pseudolabrys sp.
ACTCCTTTAGGCGCCCCAGCGCGTTACCAACGTTACTTCAAGCGGCACAGTCCGGTGCCGATTCACACCCCATCTTACCGTCGGCGCAAACATCATGCTTGCCCCCCGAATTGCCAAGGGACTTGGTGCCGATGATGTTCGACAATTGGCCGTCGACGTTCTGGCTCAGGTCGGTCTTTCGGAGAAGTTCGACGCCTATCCAGACAACCTCTCCGGCGGCCAGCAGCAACGCGTCGCAATTGCGCGTTCTTTGGCAATGCGGCCGAAAGTGATGTTGTTTGACGAAGTCACATCAGCGCTTGACCCCGAACTGACTGGCGAAGTGCTCATCGTCATGGAGAGTTTGGCCAAAGGCGGCATGACCATGCTGCTGGTGACTCATGAGATGAATTTCGCACGCAATGTCGCAGACGTCACGGTGTTCATGCATCTGGGCAAGATCTGGGAGGCGGGGGCGTCAGCCGAGATTTTCGCGGCACCGAAGACGCCCGAACTCAAAAGCTTCCTCAGCGCCGGCGCGCATTGAGTAGCATAGTGTCTTGACTGAATGTTGATCTTTGGTGAGCCTTATGGTCAAGCGTAAACATAAGCCGATCTCCGTTTCAGAGATCGTCACAATCGCCCATCAACAAAGTCTGTCAATCGGCGTCCAACTGAATAACAGTTTTGCGCGCTGTCGCACGAGCCGTACCGTTCCCCGCTTTGGTCTTGGTGGCGCTTGGGCGTGTTACGGCTTTTCGCTCCGATTTTGCCTGAATCATCGGGCTGTCAATCGGCGTCTAACTTTGGCTCTGACTCACTTTCGATGAATTCTGCTGGCGACCTTGGCGTTCTCCAAAGGGAGGATCAGCCATGCGGAGCAGACTTCGCATTTCGTCCTTTGTACCGAGTGGGTTTGCGGTTGAGAGCGTAAGTGATTCATCGGACTCTGTTATTTTGACTGTTCGGTCAGCGGACGTCGCGGCCAAGTGCCCGTTGTGCTGTTCGGCATCGCGCCGAATTCATAGCCGATACACCAGACACGTCGCGGATTTGCCCTGCTCGGGCAGGGAGGTGCGACTTCTGGTGATCACCCGGCGGTTTTCCTGCGAGGCCCCGCACTGTCGTCGGCGGATCTTCGCCGAGCGGTTCGGCGCGACTCTGCCAGTCCGAGCGCGCCGGACGGCGCGGCTGGAATACATCGTTCATCATTTGGGTCTGGCGCTGGGTGGCCGGCCGGCGGCGAGCTTTGCCAAACGGCTGATGCTGCCCGTTAGCAACGATACCCTGCTGCGGGTCGTTCGGCGACGGACCTGTCCGCCGACTGAGCCTCTTATCGTTGCCGGTATTGATGACTGGGCTTTCCGGCGCAACCATCGCTACGGAACAATCGTGTGCGATCTGGAGCGGCGTCGGATCGTGGCGCTGCTGCCCGACCGCGAGACTGCAACGGTGCGGGCTTGGCTCTCGGCGCACCCGGAGATCAGGGTCGTGTCGCGCGACCGCGGCGGCGCCTACGGCGAGGCTGCGGCCAATGCGCTGCCCGACGCGCTCCAGGTGGCCGACCGCTGGCATCTGATGGAGAATTCGAGCGCGGCCTTTCTCGGGGCGGTGCGCCGGTCCATGCGCGTGATCCGTACGGCAATCGGCGCAACCACGATCAATCCTGAACTGCTTACCTGTGCGGAAAAGCTGCAATATGAGGGCTATCTGCGACGCCAGGAGATCAATGCCGCGATCATGACGCTCGTTAGGGACAGGGTGCCACTCAAGGAGATCGCCCGCCGGACCGGGAACAGTCGTAATCTCGTTCGCCAGGTCAGCCGTGGCCAAAGCACGGATATTTTTCGGATTCGGCAGAGCACGCTCGAGGTTCATTTGCCGTTCCTAGACGCGCAATGGACCGCGGGCTGTCGGAATGGGGCGGAGCTCTGGCGCCGTCTGCAAGGGCAGGGATTCCAAGGTTCCCTACGTGTCGTCAGCGAACGGAGGACACGGCGGCAACGGGCGGAGAAGGCGACCGACCAACAGTTGCAGAAAATACCGTCCGCTAGAACGATCGCACGGCTTATGACCACGGCGCGGGATCATCTGAGCAAGGCGGATACCGTCACCATCGCCGCCATCGAGGCGCGCGTGCCTACGCTCGTCGACGCGCGCGCCCTCATCGAAAGGTTCCAAGCCATGGTCCGCCAGAAGATTGTTGCCGAACTCGAACCATGGATTGCCACCGCCGGTGCGAGTCTGATCGCATCCTTTGCCAGCGGCATCATCAAAGATAAGGCTGCGGTCTGCGCGGCCATTACTGAGCCTTGGTCGAACGGCCAGACTGAAGGGCAGATCACCAAGCTCAAGCTAGTGAAGCGTCAGATGTATGGACGAGCCAAACTCGACCTCTTGCAAGCCCGACTAATCGGTGCCGCTTAACCGCAATGCCTCATCATCGAAATTGCGTCAGAGCCCAATGTTGACCCCTTTAGGCGACGGGTTTTGGCTGTAGCGTTCGCGCCGTCGGAGCCGGCCGGGGTTGCGGAGACGGTGCGAGCGCGGGTTGGCGTGTGGTCGTCGTCGCGGCTTTTGCAGCGCCAACTGTCGTTGCCAGTCTCAACGATGTCGCAGTGGTGGTACGGGCATGTACGACGGTGGCGTTTACATTAAGGAGGCTGCAAGCTCGGCGCTGCTGAAAGCATATGCTGCGACCGATCCAGTCAGCCGGAAGCCAAGACATTTCTCCTTCGTCGGTGGCGACTACAGGTCGTCGCAGTTGGCGAGTTCAAAAAAATGCGATGGCCACGAATTCTGGGGACAGCCGGTCGCGGAGTTTCTCTGCTTTATCCCCTCACTGTTTC
>JAQSCR010000241.1 GCA_029945495.1 Pseudolabrys sp.
GTCACACTGGTCGCGATGCGTTGGAACGACTGGTCGCGATCGCCGGAATGCTCAGGCTGATCACTCTTATTTCGATTCCTGAATACTTGTTCAGGAAATGGCCACTAAAATCGCACAATCAAACACGACGCTCTTTCTTTCAAACGATGGAGATGACTATGAGGAAAGTAATTCTGGCCATCGTTATTGCTGCCAGTGCAATCACTGGCGCGGTGACTTCGGCGTTTGCGCAAGGCGTGTACTTCGGCTTCGGTGGCGACGGTTATCGTCGTCACTATGACAACGACTATGGGTATCGCCCGTACTATCGACAGCCCGCATACGCCTATGGCGAGCGCTGCTATGTGCGCACGGTGCGCCATTTTAACCGCTACCGTGGTGTATGGGTCGTGAGACGCATCCGCACATGCGATTAAGACAAAGCCCTCATGGAAAAGATTTCGTGAGGGCTTTTTTCATGCTCAAGCGGCGGGCCATGTCGTTTTATTTTAGTATGCCACGAAGCTCCTGCTTCAGCGCCGCCTCGGCCATCCCCCAATCATAGGCAGCGGTCCGATGCGATCGCCAGCTATCCCGCTCGCAATCGTCCCAGAGCTTTCGCCCGATCCGGTGAAGCAACGTGCGAACAAGAGCGTTGTATTATTCATCTCGGCGCTGTTGAGCGGTTGCGCCAGTTTTACCGGCGATCGAGGCATGGATGCCGTCAGCGGCATGACCGCGCCGGCGCTGAAGGCTGACGTCATCGCGTTGCGCAACGACGATGACGTTGCCGCCGCCGACCGGACGGTGTTCGTTCATGGTCAAGCCGTGGTGCCGCTAATGAAGGGAATACAAGGGTGGATCAATCCGTAACTCAAGGGATTAATGGGTTTTCCGGCTATAGCGTCATCCTCGACCGGGTCATGATCCTATTAAGCCAACCAGGAGTGCCGCTGCTTATCGTTATCGTGATTCTGCAATGGTGGAGCACCCGCGAGAGGCGTATCCATCCGTTGTAGGCCGCCGGCTTTAAATCGGCGCCGAACTAAGCCCCTTGAACTAACCGAGGTAATTCCTTGTGGAGCATCGTGGAATTAGCGTCGGGGCTCATCAAGGTCGTATTCTGGGATGGCACTGGCCTGTGCCTCTTCACCAATCGGCTTGAACATGGCTGATCTGGCCACGAGTCCATGAGTCGGCGGACATGTGCTATTTTGATCGCTGAATATCGAGAATGTCCAACACTGGGCAATCGGGCGCAATTTTCCCCGAACACGCGGCTATTGTCTTCGCCAGAAGACGTTCAAGTTTTTTTAAATCGCGAAGCCTCGCTCGAATATCATCGAGGTGGAGTGCAGCAATCTGGCGGACCTCGTGGCATGAGGCTTTTTCAGGTCCGCCCAGCCGGAGCAGTGCACGGATCTGATTAAGCGAGAAGCCTAACTCGCGTGACCGCCTTATGAAAACGAGCATACGCAGATCGCCAACACCATAGACCCGGCGACCGCCGGCCGTCCGCAGCGGCGGAGACAGCATTTTGACCCGTTCGTAGTAACGGATTGTCTCAATGTTTACGCCGCTCTGTTTCGACAACGCGCCAATGGCGAGGCTTTCTGCTCGCGAAGACGTGATGGAGCGCATGAAATACCCCTTGCTCCTGTAGTCGCTACAGGATGCACCATACAGCCCATGACGAACAACCGGGAAATTAAACTTATCGATATTCAGCGCAGACAACGGCTGACGGTGGTGGGCGGCCTTCTCGGAGCGTTCGCGGTCTCGTTTTGCTGCATTCTGCCGTTTGTCCTGTTTGGTCTCGGCGTGAGCGGAGCTTGGATCGGCAACTTTACGCAGCTTGCACCTTATCAGCCCTGTTTCATCGCGGCGACGATAGCCTTTCTTGGCTACGGTTATTGGCTGGTCTATCGATCTTCGAAAATTTCATGCACCAATGGCGAAACTTGTGCGCGTCCGTTACCGGGATTGTTGGTCAAGACCGGGCTCGTCCTAGCTACCATTCTCGTGTTTGCTGCGCTCGGATTTGACGTCTTTGCACCCCTCTACATTAATCTCTGAAAGGACCTGCATATTACCAAGCTCGGCCCTATTGTGGCTTGCGCCCTGTCGGCGCTTACTTCTACAGGCGCATTTGCCGGTGAGAAAACCGTCGTCCTTGCAGTTAAGAACATGTATTGCGCCGTTTGTCCTCAGACGGTGAAAGCGAGTTTGCGAGCCGTGCCAGGAGTGGCCGACGTAGACGTGTCGTACAAGGACAAGACCGCTGTCGTTATTTATGACGACTCCAAGACTGACCTCAAGGCGTTGACGGCCGCAACGACAAACGCGGGCTATCCTTCCTCACCCAAAAGCTGAACGGCATGATCCTTGTATCGGTTATTACCTGCCCGCACTGCGGCACGGCGAAATCGGAGACCATGCCAACTGACGCTTGCCAGTTTTTCCATCACTGCACGGGGTGCGGAGAGCGGCTTAAGCCCTTATCGGGCGACTGCTGCGTATTCTGCTCCTATGGAACTGTTCCGTGCCCGCCCATGCAAGACGGTCAAGCGTGTTGCTCAAACTGAGATTTTCCGCTGCGGCGTTGCCCTACAACAGCAGCTTAGAAAGACAGATATATTCATAGGTCTTGCTGCGACCAAGGCCCCGGAAACGCCTTCTCCGCCCGCTTTGCTAACTCCGCCTCATGGTGACGGACAAATAAAATACCGGCGGCGGCGAGGCCAATTGCCGTGATCAGCAGCAGCAAGCTCACGGGTCCAGCGACTTGTTTGACTTCTTCGCCAAAAAGGTAGGCGCCGCCGCCAAACATCGCAG
>JAQSCR010000242.1 GCA_029945495.1 Pseudolabrys sp.
GGGGAGGGACAAGAAAGCACGCTCAATCCCGGCCACGCTTGCCGACCGTCATCCTGAGGTGCGAGCGCAAAGCGCGAGCCTCGAAGGATGGGCGGCTTTGTCCTTCGAGACGCCCGCTACGCGGGCTCCTCAGGATGAGGCCAAGCGGGTTCCGGCCTCTCCACCGTCATGCCCGGCTTTATGCCGGGCATCCACGTCTTGCTTCGTCCAAGAAGGAAGACGTGGATGGCCGGGACATAGGCGAGCGAAGCGACGCCGTCCTTCGGACGGCTGTGCCCGGCCATGTCGCCTAATGTGCGGCTCGAAAAGCCTCGGCTTTTGCCCGCGTTGGGAATCTGCCTAGCTCCCGGTAATCCGGATCGTGTCCCGCCGTTTCGGGCGACCACAAGACGACAAAATGCTTGCCGTCGCGGAATACGATTTCGGTCAAATCGTCACTGTCGTTGGGCGACATGTGACGCGCGCCACAGTGCGGGCAGTCATCGTCACATGTGCATGACCACTCATCGTCCCAGCTCTTTCCGCAGCGGCCGCAGGTATAGTGATTACGAAACCACGCCATGCTTCCCTCCAAGCATTGCCGTGCAGGTCTATTTAATAGCGGGCGCTTAGCCTGCCGAACGCAAACGATAATGTCCGCGTGAGACAAAGTCGAGATACCCGCGGTCACGGAGAAACTGAAGCTGTTGGCGGATTTTATCTTTGATGTGATTATTGTCCGGGAAAAGTTCGCTGAGCCGTCTTTCAATTGCATAGACGTCGCTTAAATCAAATTCTTGCTTACCGATCGACTCGACACAGTTCATAACTTCGACAAGCCAGCCTCTCGATTCGGTGCCTTCGTCTCGAAGAAAAAGTGTTCTCTTCCATTCTGCCAAAACTAATTCTTTGGACTGCGGCTGTCCGTCGCGAACAATGAATATCTTTCCAGACGTTGGAATCTGGCTCAGTAAAATGTTGCAGCCGATCCATCCGGCCCATCGCGCTGTAGCGGCGAGGGGCTTGCGTTCTTCGATGATTTCACGAACGAAAAAATGTTTCGGCACGATGAAGGCATTTTTGACGATCAGGTTTGCTAAATCGTAGTTGAGCAGCAGTAGATTCGGGTTATTACTCGCCGCCAAGCGCTCGCACATGGTTCGAAATGCGCCGTCGACGACGCGTGCGCCAAACTTGGCTTTCTGGCTCTTTAGCTCAAATTCTTCCGAGCAGGAGGAGCAGATAAAATCCGCCACAGGACGGTTAGCCGTGAACTGGTCAATCTTCGGATTTCCGCAGTTCGGGCAATAAATCCAATCTTTTACCCAACGCTCGGTCCATACCCGGGCGTTTTGCGAACCGCTGGAGTAGGGCGTCTGTGATTCTTCGAACCCGAGCTTCATGGAAGCTCAGGCTATAGAGACTATTTGAATAGGCTCTTAAGACGTGGACGGCCGGGACAAGCCCGGCCATGACGGCGGAGAGATCACCGCCCCTTCTTCTTAAACCCACCCCGCATGCCCGGCCGGCCCATCTTGCTGCGCGGGCCTTGAGACGGCTCGCCGCGCGACGGGATCGACTCAACGCCCGGGCCCATTTCGTCGAGGTTGGGCTTGCGCGGACGATTGAGATCGCTCTGCCGCGCCGGCTTGAATTCATGCCAGGTGGCGATGCCCATTTCGTCGAGCACAGGCTTGTGCGGGCGGGAGAGGGGATCGGCGTTACCCCCACCCCGTCCGCCTTCGCCCTGACGGGCTTCGTCGGACGACCCTCCCCGCAAGGGGGAGGGTGAAGAAGAGCGCGGCTTTTTGGAAGAGGTCGCCCGCCGCAGTTTCGAATCCTGGCCGATCATCACATTGCGCACGGTCGGGTTGTCGACCACCGCCAGCTCGGTCTGGCGCAGGCGCTTGATCTCGTCGCGCAGGCGCGCGGCTTCCTCGAAGTCGAGGTCGCTGGCGGCGGCGCGCATTTTCGTTTCCATGCCGGCCAGCACGGTTTCGAAATTGTGGCCGATGGTGGCGGCGTCGCCGAACTCGCCGGTATGGTCGGCGCCGCCGGTCGAGATCAGCACGTGGTCGCGCTCATAGACCGAGTCCATGATGTCGCCGATCGACTTCTTGATGCTCTCCGGCGTGATGCCGTTGGCGGTGTTGTATTCGACCTGCTTCTCGCGGCGGCGGTTGGTCTCCTCGATGGCGCGCTGCATCGAGCCGGTGACCTTGTCGGCATAGAGCACGACCTTGCCGTCGACATTGCGCGCGGCGCGGCCGATGGTTTGGATCAGCGAGGTCTCGCTGCGCAGGAAGCCTTCCTTGTCGGCATCGAGAATGGCGACCAGCGCGCATTCCGGAATGTCGAGGCCCTCGCGCAACAGGTTGATGCCGATCAGCGCGTCGAACGCGCCGAGGAGCAGGTCACTAATGATCTCGATGCGCTCGAGAGTGTCGATGTCCGAGTGCATGTAGCGCACGCGGATGCCCTGTTCGTGCATGTATTCGGTGAGGTCCTCGGCCATGCGCTTGGTCAGCACCGTGACCAGCGAGCGATAGCCCTGCGCCGCGACCGCGCGCACTTCGCCGACCAGATCGTCGACCTGGGTGCGCGCCGAACGGATCTCGACCGGCGGGTCGATCAGGCCGGTGGGACGAATGACCTGCTCGACGAAAACGCCGCCGCTCTCGTTCATTTCCCAATGGCTCGGCGTCGCCGACACCGCGACCGATTGCGGCCGCATCGCGTCCCACTCCTCGAAGCGCAGCGGGCGATTGTCCATGCAGGAGGGCAGGCGGAAGCCGTATTCGGCGAGGGT
>JAQSCR010000243.1 GCA_029945495.1 Pseudolabrys sp.
GGCGGCGAAACGCAATTCGCCGACATGGTTGCCGGCTACGAGCTGCTGCCCGCCGACATCAAGAAGAAGATCGCGGGCAAAAACGCCATCCACAATTTCACCTTCTCGCGGAAGCGCCGGCATGGCGAAGACCCGCTCACCGCCGAGCAGTCGGCCAAGGTGCCGCCGGTGGCGCATCCGATCGTGCGCACGCATCCGGAGACCGGCCGCAAGGCGACCTTCCTCGGCGATCACGCCGAATATATCGAAGGCATGGACTACGACGAAGGCCGCGCGCTGATCGAAGAGATCAACGTGCTGACCACGCCGCCTTCGAACGTCTATTCGCACGTCTGGCAGCCGCGCGAATGCATGGTCTGGGATAACCGCTGCACGCTGCACCGCGCCACCGGCTTCGACGAGGCGAAATACATCCGCGTGATGCGCCGCTGCACGATCACCGGCGACAGACCGTTCTGAGCGGCTAGGCCCGCTTCTTGAACGGCCAGGCCAACTGCTGGAGAAATCCCGGCGGCATCGGTTCGTTGATTCCGATGTCGGCCGGCGGGCGGTAATCGCGCGTGTTGTAATAGGTGCCGAACAGGTGGTCCCACAGCATGATGTTTTCGCTGTAGTTCTTATTGCCCTCGCGCAAATCCTTGCTGTGATGCCAGCGATGCAGCTCCGGCGTATTGAACCACCACGACAGCGGCCCGAATCGCATGTCGACATTGCAATGCGTCAGCATGCCGATGAAGGCGGTCACCGCCGACAGCCAGGTCAGCACTTCCATCGGTGCGCCGAGCGCCAGCATGATCGCCATGCCGATCAGGATGCTCTTGAAGCTGTCGACGAAATGAAACCGGCCGGTGTTGACGATCCACAGCCGGGTGACGCTGTGATGCACGGCATGGAAGCGCCATAGCCACGGCCATTCATGGGCGATGCGGTGCGCCCAGTAGAAGCCGAATTCGGCGACGACGACCGCCAGCACGACCTGCGCCGCCATCGGCCAGGCGCGCGGCCAGATGCCGTAACCGGGCTGCGCCACCGGTGTGATATAGACCGTCAGCCCGATCACCGCGCTGAAGATCACCAGGGACTGCACCACACCCTTGCTGGTCAGCGTGTGCGCGATGTTGGCGAAAGTCTGGCCGTCGTTCTCGTTCCAGCCGCGCTCGTGCGGCATCGTCCGCTCCAGCGTGTAAAGACAGATCGCGAGCAGCGCATAGGCGACGTTGAAGAACAGCGCCGGGTGATCGACTTTGAAGCCGTAGGCGGTGATCGCCACGCAGACCGCCAGCAGTCCCGGCCAGGCGGTCCAGGCAACGGTCGAGCGCAGCGGCGAGGGCGCCGCGATAATCGATGAATCGGTCATGGCGCAATTTTAGATCAGCGCCGTCGCCCGCGCCAGCGGGCAGTCGCGGCGCCAGACGCGGCCCAGGCATGACCGGAAAATGTCGGCACTCTAGTTGTTCAAGCCGGCGCGATTTTTTGCCTTCAGTTCGGCGATGCCGGAAATCGTCTCATTGGTCAGCGGCAGGTCGATTGGCTCGTTGCGGTCGGCCGAGAGGTCCGCCGCGCTGTAGGTCTCCATCACCCGGCGCGCCGATTCCGGCGTTACCATAACGGCTGTGTCGCGGATGCAAGCCTCCAGGAAATAGATGGTTTCCGGTCCGATACCGCCGGCGAACACATGGTCGACCATCTCGCCCGGCATGGTCGACATCGGGAACTCCTGGCCGCGCTTTTCGGTGTTGAGCCAGTTGTCGCGCTGGGTGTCGTCCAGCACCAATGCGCCGTCGACGCCGGTGATCTCGATCCAGGTCGAGCAGTAGTTCGGATAACTCGGCGGAAAATTCCAGCCGCCGCCGATCATCACCACGACGCCATTGTCCATGGTGACGGTGGTGAACATCACGTCGTGCGAGCCGTTGACCGGCTTCATGTAGCCATAGGCGCCTTGGCTATAGACGCGCACCGGCTTGGCCGGCTCCAGCAGCCAGAACACGAAGTCGAGATCGTGCGTCGATTCCATGACGACCGGCGACAGCCGCACCCGGCCGGCGATCTTCTTGCCGAGATCGCGCGACAGATGGCGGCTGACCAGCACCGACACGACATTGCCGAGCGTGCCGTCGACGATCTTTTTCTTGGCGAAAGCGATCTTCGGGTTGAAGCGCTGCGAATAGCCGATGGTGAATTTAAGATTATTGCGCTTCGACAGCATGATCAGCTCGTCGGCTTCCCACAGTTCGAGCGCGATCGGCTTTTCCAGCATCACGTTCTTGCCTGCTTTCAGGCAGTCGCGCGCGATCGGATAGTGATTGGTCTCCGGTGTGGTCGAGATATACACCACCGAGATCGCCGGATTGTTGATGATGTCGTTGTAGTCGAGCGTGGTGGTGGCGGGCTTGTACTTCGCTTTCACTTCGGCCAGGCGGTCCGGCTTGATCTCGCACAGGTGCAATTTGTCGACCAGCGCCGTGCGCGCCAGCGTTTCTGCGCGCAGGCCGCCAATCCAACCGACGCCGATCACCGCTGCTTCCACTGTCTTCACGAGGCTATTCCTGTTGGTTGGCCGATGCCGAAAATCTGTCGGGCGAATTGCGGATAGACCTCCGCGAGTTGCGGCGCCACATTCTCGCGCAGCAGCCTCAGCGTCTCTGGTGAGGGCGCCGGCGTTTGCGGCACCGAGGCCGGCCGATCGAAATCGAAGCCGGTGTTTTCGACGACTTCGTCAACCGTATGGCCCGGATGCACGCTTTGCAGCGTGAAGCGGCCGCCGGCGAAGGAAAACAGGCAG
>JAQSCR010000244.1 GCA_029945495.1 Pseudolabrys sp.
CGGCGCCGAATGAGCCGTTGATCATGACGGTGATCTTCGGCACGTCCGAACCCGCGACCGCCATGATCATCTTGGCGCCATCCTTGGTGATGCCGCGGTGCTCGTATTCGCGGCCGACCATGAAGCCGGTGATGTTCTGCAGGAAGATCATCGGCGTGCGGTTCTGATTGCACAGCTGCATGAAATGCGCGGCCTTCAGCGAGGAATCGTTGAACAGCACGCCGTTGTTGCCGAGGATTCCGACTTTGTAGCCCCAGACATGGGCAAAGCCGCAAATCATCGTCGTGCCATAGGCGGGCTGATATTCGTGAAACCGGCTGCCGTCGACAACGCGCGCGACGACCTCGCGCATGTCGAACTGGACCTTGATGTCGCGCGGAATGATTCCGTAGAGCTCCTGCGGGTCGAAATGCGGCGGCTCCGGATCGATCTTCTCGATCGCGAATTTCTCCCGGCGGCGGAACTGCGCGACGATTTCACGGGCAATGGCGATCGCCTGCGGTTCATTGGCGGCGGGATAGTCGGCGGTGCCGGAAATGCGCGTGTGCACATCGGCGCCGCCGAGATCTTCGACGCTGACGACTTCGCCGGTTGCCGCCTTGACCAGCGGCGGGCCGCCAAGGAAGATCGCGCCGGTGCCGCGCACGATGACGCTGTACTCGCTGAGCGCCGGAATGTAGGCGCCGCCCGCAGTGCAGTGGCCCATCACCAAGGCGACCTGGGGGATGCCCATCTTCGACAGAATGGCCTGATTGCGGAAGATGCGTCCCGCATAATAGCGATCCGCGAAAAGCTCGGCTTGCGCCGGCAGGAAACCGCCAGCGCTGTCGCAGATGTGGATCACAGGCAGCCGGTTCTCAATGGCGATGTCCAGCGTACGGACGATCTTCTTGATCGTTAGCGGATACCATGCGCCGCCTTTGACGCTGGCGTCGTCGGCATGAATGATGACCTCGCGGCCGGAAACGATGCCGATGCCGCTGACATTGCCGGCGCCGGGAACGTCACCGCCATACTCCATGTTGGCGGCCAGCGTGGACAGTTCGAGAAAGGGCGTGCCCGGGTCGAGCAGAAGTTCGATGCGATCGCGCACGAACAGCTTGTTTTGCCGCGCCAGGCGATCGAGATCGCGTTGCGGGCGTTCGACCCGCGCGCGATGTTGTTTGGCGCGAAAGTCGGCGATAAGTCCTCGATTATGCTCGGCATTGAGACGGAATTCGTCGGAATGAATGTCGATACTGGTTTCGAGTCTGCGCATCGTCTAGCTCTTCTTCTCTGGCGCGAAAGTCACGAGGGCCGCCGAACGCTCGAAAGTGCGCCCCTCGATCACATGAACATGCTCGACCGTGCCATCGCGCCAAGCCTTGATGGCCGTTTCCAGCTTCATGCTCTCGATCACCAAGAGGGTGTCGCCGCGAGACACATCTGCACCGGCAACGACATTCACGGCGACGACGACGCCCGGCATAGGCGCCAGCGCGACATTCTCGATGGAGGCATCGGCATCGCTCGCATAAAGGGCGATCGGCTCGAGATAGCGCAATTCCCAGTGGCGGCCGTCCAGGTGAACGAACACCGTGTTGCCGTCCACGGCGATCATGGCTTCGGTTGCCGCGCCATCGACAATAAGCCGATGGCCGCTGCCTTCAGTGGGTGTTATCGCCACCATGTGCTGCTTGCCGCCCACGTCAAGCCAGTCCCGACCGTCGCGATGGCTGAGCCAGAGGGCGTGGCTGTCGTTGTCGAGTTTGAAAATGTGCCGCACGTTAATTCCGCCATCCGCCGATTGCGGCGTGTAAGGGTGGGATTTGATCGGCGGCATCGCGAACCGGCCGTGTGGTGAGCGCGGCGGCGGCGAGCAGCCGGACCACTGTCGTCGATGATGGCTGCGGCTCTGCTGCAATCTCTGGATTTGCGTCGAGGAAGCCGGTGTGAATTTCGCCGGCGGCGAACGCCGGATGATTCACGAGCCGATGCAGAAAGGCCGTGTTGGTTTCGCAGCCGAGCAAAGCGAGGTTCGCCAATGCGGCATCGGCGCGGGCTATCGCCTCGGCGCGGTCGGCGCCATGGACGATCACCTTCGCCAGCATGGGGTCGAATGCCGATGTGATTGACTGGCCGGGCAAAATGCCGCTGTCGACCCGCACCCCAGGACCGGTCGGCCAGCGCAGCGCGAGGGCTTTGCCTGTAGTCGGCGTGAATCCGCGCGCGGGGCTTTCGGCGTAGATACGAAATTCGATGGCATGGCCGGTCACCTGGACATCCGCCTGCGCCATGCTCAGCGGTTGCCCGGCCGCGACGCGCAGTTGCTCGCGAACCAGGTCGATACCCGTGATCATTTCGGTGACGGGATGTTCGACCTGGAGGCGGGTGTTCATTTCGAGGAAGTAGAACTCGCCTTTGCCGTAAATGAACTCGATGGTGCCGGCGTTGCGGTAATTCGCCGCCTTGGCGATACCAGCCGCGGTCTTGCAAATGGCGCTGCGCTGCGCGGGGTCGAGCGCCGGCGAGGGCGATTCTTCAACGATCTTTTGGAAGCGCCGCTGCACCGAGCACTCACGCTCGAACAGGTGCACCACATTGCCGTGCGAGTCGCCCATGACTTGCACCTCGATATGGCGCGGCTGCTCGATGTACTTTTCGACATACAGCCTGCCATCGCCGAAATAGCGTTCGCCTTCGCTGCGGGCGCGCGCAATCTCGTCCTCGAGATGAGCGGGGTCGCGCACACTGCGCATGCCTTTGCCGCCGCCGCCTGCCGATGGCTTGATCAATAGTGGGAAGC
>JAQSCR010000245.1 GCA_029945495.1 Pseudolabrys sp.
GCCTTGAGCCAAGGGCAGCCGACCATGCAGCCGCCGGGCATGAAGCGGCTGGCGCAGACGATATCGGCGCCGGCTTCGGCCTTGCCGACCATGGCGTCGACGATGGCGCCGTTGAAGTCGTCGTCGGCGGGATAAACCATGACAAAAGGCGCGCGGCTGGCGGCAAAGCCGGCCATCACCGCGCCATGCGCGCCGCGCCCCGGGTTGCGCACGAACTCGATCGTGAGGCCTTCGAGCTGCGCCGGGTTGGCCTCGATCGTCGTCAGCGTATCGTCGTCGGGCCGATCGTAGCAGATCATGATGCGCGCCGGCGTGCGCATATGGGTCCGCAGCGCGCCGAGGGTCGCCAGGATATTGCGGCCCTCGTTGTAAACCGGAATGACGATGTCGAGCCGTTCCGTCATGCTGCTTCCGGTCCGCGCACCAGGGGGCCCACTAGTAGACGACGTTGGCGTTTTTCAGGAAACCCCAGATGTCGACCACCGGCTTGCCGGCGAAGTCGGCATCGCGATAGGCGGAATGCGGCGTGCACAAGATCAACAGATCGCTGTCCGCGACCACGCTATCGAGCGGCTGGATCGACGCATCGGTGGTGACGAACGGATCGGTGGTCAGCACCGTGCGCGCGCATGTCTGAAGCGCGCGCTTGAGCTTGTAGCTGAGCGAGGCGCGCGTGTCGTCGATCTCGGCCTTGAACGCCATGCCGAGCAGGCCGACTGTCATGTTCGGCAGATCGTAGCTGCGCTTCAGATCTTCAATCAGTTGCAGTGCCAGGCCTTCGTTCACCTGCATCGCGGCATGGCCGATATTGAACTGGTTGCGCGCGAAAGCCGCGAGCTGCATCGTGTCCTTGAACAGGCACGGACCAGCCGCGAAACCCGGTCCCGGCAGCGTGCGGGCGCGCGGATAATTGTGCTTCATCGCCTTCATGATCGCCTGGTAGTCGGCGCCGGCCGACTTGGCGATCATGTAGAACTGATTGGTGGCGGCGAATTCGATGTAGCGATAGGCATTGTTGAACAGCTTGGCGAGTTCGGCCTCGATCGGCGCAACAACGACAACTTCCGGCGCGATCCGGTTGAACAGTGCCACCGCTTCTTCCACGGCTTCCGGCGAGGTGCCGCTGACGATCTGCGGCATCTCGCGCAACTCCTTGATGCCGTAGCCCTGCACGACGCGTTCCGGGCAGAAAGCGATTTTGTTCTTGCGGCCGAGCCGGGCCAGATAGGTGTGCAGCCAGTCGGTGGTGCCCGGGAATACCGTCGAGCGCAGGACGATCAACTGCTCGTCGGCGATATGCGGCAGCAGGTCGTCGATGCAGCGCTGCACGGCCGCGGTGACCGGATTGAGAAACTCGTCGACCGGCGTGCCGATGGTGACGATGACCGGGCCGGTGCCGCGGATCGCAGCCGGCTGCGAGGTAAAGACCAGCCGATTATCCGCCAGCGCCTTGGCCAGCAGTGGCGCCGCGCCGTGCTCAATGAAAGGCAGCTTGCCCGCCTTCAACGTGGCAAGAGTCGCCTCATTGAGGTCGTTGACGTTGACGGTCATGCCCGCTTCGGCAAAGGCCAGCACCAGCGGAATCCCGACATGGCCGGCGCCGCCGACCACGGTGATGTCCGGCATCGGCGTACTGCCCAAGGTCCCGATTTTGGCGACGGCTTCCGGGCTTTTCGATGGAGAATTCAAAGGTCACCTGTTCACAATTGCCGGCAACGATATAGCAGATACCGCAAGGGGTTGGCATAGGCTGGCGCCCGCCTCCCGGGCACTGGCATCTTTGGCTTTTGCGGAGGTTTCTGGGATTTGGAGCCCTTGGCGGCGGCGGGCGCTCCTCACTGCGTGAAGGCCGGCTCGGGTGGGGGCTCCATTAACCGCACAGCAAAGAGTGTCAAAAGGTGAGCCTGAGGACTTTGTTGCTTCGGCAACAGAGTTCATACACGGTGCCGTCGGAAAAAACGTAAAGGGTCACAGGTCGATGCGGCGGCTGCTGTTATTCCTGGTCAAAGCGACCATTTCAATTCTGCTGCTCTACGTGTCCCTTCGCTCGGTCAACCTTGCCGCGCTCGGCGAACGCCTGAGCAGGCTGAACGGAGCTTGGGTCGCCGCCGCGCTTTTCCTGCAGGCGGTGCAGGTCGGCCTGCAAGCCGTGCGCTGGCGCGCGATTGTCCTGCAATGCAGCGCCAAACTGACGCCGCGCGCGGCGCTACGCATCAGCTACATTGCGACTTTCTTCAATCAGGTGCTGCCGTCGACGGTCGGCGGCGACGCCGCCCGCATCTGGCTGCTCGCGCGCAATGGCGGCGGCTGGGCCAACGCGGCCTATTCGGTGTTGATCGATCGCGTCGCCGGCGTATTCGCGCTCGCCCTCATCGTCATCGCCTGCCTGCCGTGGACGCTCGCGCTGGTGCAGGATCCGATTGCCCGCGCCATCCTGGTGTTGATTGGCGGCGGGGCGGTGGCGGGGGCGGTCGTGTTCATCATGATCGGGTATTTGCGCTGGCCGCTGCTCGAGCGCTTGGCGCCGACGCGCCATCTGGTCGCCGTGTCGCGCATCGCCCGGCGGCTGTGCCGGTCGGGACAAACCGCCGGCACCGTCGGCGTCATCTCGTTCGCCATTCATCTGCTGACCATTACGTCGGTCTGGTGCCTCGCCCAGTCGGTCGCCGCCTCGGCCAGCTTCACCTTGCTGATGTTCATGATCCCGCCGGTGATCCTGATCGCCACCGTGCCGCTGAAGATCGCCGGCTGGGGCGTGCGCGAAGGCAGCATGATCGT
>JAQSCR010000246.1 GCA_029945495.1 Pseudolabrys sp.
TCGTGTTCACCACCAGCTTCGGACTGGAGGATCAGGCCATCGGCCACGCCATTCTTTCGCAGAATCTCGATATCGACCTGGTGACGCTCGACACCGGCCGGCTGTTTGGCGAGACGCATGATGTCTGGGCCGAAACCGAGCAGCGCTACGGTCGCCGCATCCACGCCATCGTACCCGAGCGCGCCGCGCTTGAAGCCTTGATCGATGCGCAGGGCGCCAACGGGTTCCGGACCTCCGTGGCAGCGCGTCAGGCCTGCTGCCATGTGCGCAAGGTCGAACCGCTCAATCGCGCGCTCGAAGGCGCACAAGGCTGGATCACCGGCCTGCGCGCCGACCAATCGCAGCACCGCGCCGATGTCGCCTTCGCCAGCGTCGATCGCGCGCGTGGCCTGATCAAGATCAACCCGCTTTACGACTGGACGCGCGACCGCGCGGTGGAATTCACGCGCACGCACGACGTGCCGGTGAACGCACTGCATGGGCGCGGCTTCCTCTCGATCGGTTGCGCGCCCTGCACCCGCGCCATCCAGCCCGGCGAACCGGAACGCGCCGGCCGCTGGTGGTGGGAAGACAAAGGCAAGACCGAATGCGGCCTGCACGCCAATCCGCTGCATCTGGCGGCACGTAAGGCACTTGAAACGGCACAGTCATGAACGATGTCTCGCTGACCACCGCGTCCTCAACGCACAGCTACCTCGACCAGCTCGAGGCCGAGAGCATTCACATCATGCGCGAGACCGTCGCCGAGTGCGACAAGGTCGTGATGCTGTATTCGATCGGCAAGGATTCGTCGGTGCTGCTGCATCTGGCGATGAAAGCCTTCTATCCGGGCAAGCCGCCGTTCCCGCTGCTCCACGTCGACACCACCTGGAAATTCCGCGAGATGATCGAATTTCGCGACCATCGCGCCAAAGAGCTGGGCGTCGACCTGATGGTGCACATCAACCAGGACGGCGTCGCCCGCGGCATCGGCCCGATTTCGCACGGGTCTGAACTCCATACCGACGTGATGAAAACGCAGGGCCTGCGCCAGGCGCTCGACCTGCACGGCTTCGACGCGGCCATCGGCGGCGCGCGCCGTGACGAAGACAAGTCGCGCGCCAAGGAGCGCATCTTCTCGTTCCGCAATGCGCATCATCGCTGGGACCCCAAGCGCCAGCGGCCGGAACCGTGGCGGCTGTTCAATGCGCACAAGCGCAAAGGCGAAAGCATTCGCGTATTTCCACTGTCGAACTGGACCGAGCTCGATGTCTGGCTCTACATCCACCGCGAAAACATCCCGGTGGTGCCGCTGTATTTCGCGAAACCACGTCCGGTGGTGAAGCGCGGCGAGACTTTGGTGATGGTCGACGACGACCGCCTGCCGCTCGAGCCGGGCGAGATGCCTGAGATGCGCAACGTGCGCTTCCGCACGCTCGGCTGCTATCCGCTCACCGGCGCGATCGAAAGCAGCGCGGCATCGACCGAAGACATCATCCGCGAGACGCTCGACAGCCGCTACTCGGAACGGCGCGATCGCGTCATCGACCAGGACGGCTCGGCCTCGATGGAACGCAAGAAGCAGGAAGGCTATTTCTGATGAATATGCATGTGAGTAGCCTTGCCGACCCAAAAGCGCTCGCCCGCGACGCCGTCATCTCCACTCAAGAAGTCAGGATTTTGCACGAAAGCAAGAGCCTGCTGCGCTTCATCGCCTGCGGCTCGGTCGATCACGGCAAGTCGAGCCTGCTCGGCCGGCTGCTGTTCGATGCAGGGTTAGTACTCGACGATCAGATCGATACGCTGCGCAAGGACACCGGCCAGTTGACCGGCGCGGTCGAGGATCTCGACTTTTCGCTGCTGTTCGATGGCTTGGCCGCCGAGCGAGAACAGAAGATCACCATCGATCTCGCCTATCGTTTCTTCGCCACCGAAAAGCGCAAGTTCATCGTCGCCGATGCGCCCGGTCACGAGCAATATACCCGCAACATGGCGACCGGCGCCTCGACCGCCGATCTGGCGCTTATTCTGGTCAATGCGCAGTCGGGATTGACGCAGCAGACGCGGCGGCATGCGCTGATTGCCGCGACATTGGGCGTGCGTCATCTCGTCGTTGCCGTCAACAAGATGGACCTGGTCGACTATTCGCAGTCGACCTTTGACGCGATTCAAACCGAATTCGGCGCATTCTCCGACCGGCTCGGCGACGTTACCATCACCTACATCCCGGTATCGGCGCGCGCCGGCGACAATGTCGTCAAGCGCTCGCCGCATATGGGCTGGTATCGCGGCCCGACCTTGCTGGAGAAGCTGGAAACCGTCGACGTGACGCCGCGCGCGGCCAACCAGGCTTTCCGCATGGCGGTGCAATGGGTCAGCCGGCCGACGCCTGATTTCCGCGGCTATTGCGGCCTGATCGCCGGCGGCGAAGTCCGTCCCGGCATGGAAATCGTCGTGCAGCCGTCCGGCCAGCGCGCCCGCATCGATCAGATCATCACCGCCGACGGCGCACTCGACCGCGCTAGCGTCGGCCAGTCGGTGACGTTGACGCTCTGCGACAATGTCGACGTCTCCCGCGGCGACCTGATCTCCGATGCCGAGAAGCCGGCGCAAGTGTCCGACCGGCTCAATGCGCGCATCTTCTGGATGGGCCAAAATACGCTGGCGCCCGGCGGCCGCTATCACATCAAGCTCGGCACCGCCTCGGCGGCGGCGAATATCGCAGGCTCGATGCATTTGATCGATCTGGCCAAAGACGCCCAGATCACGCCGGTCGATCGGCTGATGACCAAC
>JAQSCR010000247.1 GCA_029945495.1 Pseudolabrys sp.
ATCACTTCACCACTTTGACCTGGCCGCCGACGATGGTCGCAAGCAGCAGCGGATTTTCCGTGATGCCTTGATGGTTCGTCGCTGACATGTGGTAGAGCCCGGTCGTGCCCTGGAAATTATCCATGGTTTCGAGCGCGTCACGAACCTTGGCGCCTTCGTTCGACTTCGCTTTCTGGGCGGCGGCGGCGATCAGTGTGACAGCATCCCAGCCACGGCCGGCCCAGTTCGGATCGCGATCCTTGAACTTGGCGCGCCACGGTTCGAGGAACTTGCCGATTTCGGTCTTGAGCGGACTGGCCGCCAGGTCGTCGTAGACTTGCGCGGGCGACGCGACGAAGAAGAACTTGTCGCCCAGCACTTCGGCCACCGGACGGAACACGGCAATGTCTTCCAGGCTGGTCAACATGATCATGTCAAGCCCGAGCTGCTTGATGTTCTTGGCGGCGGTCAGCGTGGTGCCACCGAGACCGATCTTGATGATCGCGCGCGCGCCGGCGGCGTACATCTTCTGGATCTGAACGCTGAGATCCGCGTCGTCCGTCTTGTATTGCTCGACACCGACGACCTCGAGGCCGAAATCCTTGGCTTCCTTCTCGGCCGCGGCCTTCTGCGCATTGGCGTAAGGCGACGGATCGTGCAGAACGCCGATTTTCTTGATCTGCGTCTTCTTCTGTATGTACGCGAGCCGCGTAATCACCTCGAAGCGCGGTGGCGGAATGGTCGTAAAGGCCCATTTCACGTGATCCGGCTGCTGCGGCAGGATCGAGCAGAGCACCATTGGCGTTTCCGCGCGCACAACGAGCGGCGCCGCGGCAAAATTGCCGGCCGAGACGCAGCCGCTGGCGAAGACTTCGACTTTGTCGGACGAGATCATCTTGCGATAGGCGGTCACCGCCTCTTGCGGTTCCGAGCGATTGTCCTCGACGACGAGTTCGACCTTCTTGCCGTTGATGCCGCCTTTGGCATTCAACGCCGCGATCGCCACTTCGACACCATCGCGCCAGGCGCGATCGACGGTTGCGGCATAGCCGGTCAGGCCGGCCGACATACCGATCTTGTAAGTGCCCTGCGCTTGCGCGGCCGGGACACTGGAAATGACCGCCGCGCCTGCGACGACCAGCGCGGGTATCCACCGAAGTTGTGACATTAGCTCCTCCCTTGTTTTCTGCTTGTTTTGGTAGATGCGAATTGCAGGCGAACGATCAGTCGAAGATGAACTCCCGCAGGTTTGGAATGCCGAGACCTTCATAGGCCGTCGAGTTCAGCCTCAGCGAAATGGCTTTGGTGCAGGCTCGCAATAATTTCAGCTGTTCGGGCTCGACCGGTTCATGGACGTATTGCGTGGTGCCGACGACGGCGATGGCGCCGACGAGTTCGTTGGCGAAATTCAGGATCGGCGCGGCGACGGCGGAAATGCCGAGCAGCGTCTCGTCCATGGAAACGTCAAAGAGTTGCCCCCTGATCTGCGCCAGCCGCTCGCGCAGCTTGACCGGATCGATCAAAGTGCGCGGCGTGAACGCTTGCAACTTCCGCGACAATACGCGCTGCTGTGTGGCCGGCGGACCGAAGGCCAGGTTCAGCCTGCCCTGCGCCGAAGCATGGGCCGGCAGGCGATAGCCGAGCCGCACCGAAATCGTCACAAGGTTGGGACTTTCGACCACCGCATTGATGATGGCGTCGCCATTCCCCGGCGTACTGAGCACGACCGTCTGGTGGGTAAGATCGCGCAGCCGCATCATATAGGGCTCGGCAAGGCGCCGTAGATCGAACTGGTCGGCCGCCGCCTGGCCTAGGTGCACAAGCTTCAGACCGAGCCGGTAGGTTTCGGTTTTGGAATCCTGGTCGACGAAGCCGAGATGCTTCAGCGTCGAGAGGTGGCGATGCATCTTCGCCTTCGGCTCGCCGAGCTGGGTGGCGAGCGCGGTCAGACGCATTGGCTGCCCGGCAGCTGCCATCGCTTCAATGATCTGGGCGGTCATCACCACCGACTGAATGAGCTCGGAATTGCCCGAACGCTCTTCATCTTCGGCACGATCGAGCGTCTCGATCTTCACCGCGCTGCCTTTTGCTGGGAAATGCGGAAGCCGTTGCAAGGTGCGCCCATCGGGCCGCCCCGCTTCCGTCCTTCGTTATGGCACGCCGAATAGGCCACCGGATCTCCGCCCTGCTTATCTCGTCATGAGAGACGAGGTTTCTATTATTCCGGTACAGGCTACAGATGGTGCATGAGTTCTGTCAATCGAAAATCATGATTTGACAGCAAAAGTGGAAATCCTATAGTCATAATACGGAACGCAGTATCGGTATAAAAAACAAGATTGTTCCGAGCGAGGAAAGCTGAGGGCTACGAATGTCGAATTATGCCTTGGCCGTCGATATCGGCGGGACCTTCACCGATGTGGTGCTGCGAAGCGCTTCCGGCCAAACCTGGGTCGACAAGACGCTGACGACGCCGGAAAGCCTCGATATCGGCTTCTTCCGTGCCGTCGATTCTGCCATGGCGAAGGCCGCCATAACGGCTGACGCCGTCACCGATGTTGTCGTTCACGCCACCACCGTCGTCACCAACGCCGTTATCGAGCGCAAGGGGCCTTTGACCGCCCTGCTCGTGACCGAAGGTTTCCGCGATGTCCTGACCATCAAGAACGAACATCGCTACGAGATGTTCGACCCGCAGATCGAGTTTCCCGAACAACTGGTGTCGCGCGAACTGACGTTCGGCGTACCCGCCCGAGTGCGGGCGACCGGTGAGGTGCGCACGCCTCTCGAT
>JAQSCR010000248.1 GCA_029945495.1 Pseudolabrys sp.
CAGTGACCTGTTCGGATTGGTACGTGTCACGAAAACCCTTGTACGCCTCGGCCAGGCGACCAATCACTCCGCTTTGTCCTCGCGAGCCTTTCTGCGCGAGTCGCGCAGCGGTCCATGCCTTGTCGGGGTGTCGGTGGCCGTATTTGAGCTGTGAAACGACGACGGAACTTGCTGTGTCAAAACTCACTCCGCCAAAGTATTCGGTCAGGTCGACACCGAGAAGCTGAGATGCCGCGACAGATCGCGTGTCGGAATTTGATAGTCCTTCGACGACGAGAAGTTCGAGTCCAGTATTCGGGGCGAGAAGCGAAAGCGCCCTGCTCATCGCCCACATGACATGAAATTCGTCACCTGCATTCGACTCGCGTGCTCCCGACTGGGGAAAGAGCCCAGGAGCGCCGCTATTCGTCACTGCTTAACCCTCCACTAGGTCTGCGCGCCTTATGGCGTTCTAGAGCTTTGAGAGGATGACGCGGTCTGGACCGTGCGAGGTTGATGTCAGTCACTCTCGAACTCGTTCGTTGTGAACTTCAGGGTGGAGGCATTCTCGCGAATCGTGCGAACCTGCTGCTCCGTGAACCCGTCAGGTGCCACGGCGTCGATCGAGACGTTGAGTGTGAGCTTGACGCCGGGAACTGCGGCCAGGTTCGCGATAACTTCGGCGGCGATCTTCGCGAAGTCGCCGGCGTAGCGGTCTCCGCTGATCGGCGCGCTACCGACGAAACGGCGCGCTGTTGGCTTCGACGTAGCTACGGGCGCCTTAGTGTCGTCCCGCGGGCCTGCTGAACCCGATTCGGGCGATTCGGCCGTTGTGCCCGTTTCGCCAGCGGTCGTTGATGGAACGGGCTTTTCGGCGGCTCTCTGAGCCTCGGCGCGCTCAGACTTCACGATCAACGTTGCGTCCGTGATGGTCGCCCGGCCCGTCTCTCCCGGAAGCCAGAGTCCTGAGTAGGTGGCCGACTTCTCGTCATAGGCGTCAGCGAGAGCGAAGCCCTCCGATTGCCAAATCAGTGGTTGATTGTCGAGCGCATCCACGAGCACCTCGCGTCCGCGGAGCCGTGGCATGTAGGGGTACTGGGCATAGAGCCCCCACAGCGCGCCAACACTGACGTGCCCATCGGCCCATGCAGCTGGGACCTTCTCATCGAGCGAGAGCCGGATCGACCGCGCAGCATGTTGTGAGCTAAATGCTCCTGCACTCCCAAGCTTCTTGGCGACTCGGTCCGCGAGGGATGGCGACTGCCCGTCCGTCTTGATCTCCTCAATTTCGAACGGGCCGCCGGGTACGGGTGAAGTTGGATTCAGTACCCATTGGTACGTCAGCGGAAGTCGGTCGTCGATAGTGTGACTAGCTTGATCGCGTTTCTCGCTTGCTTGCACGAGCTGCTGTGGGGTGAGGTTGAGTTCGTTTGACTTTTCAACGATCTCCTTCCACGCTAAGTAGGTTCGGGCGGCTTGATCGAGTTCGGCGAGCCGATCCTCATCGGGCGCCAAGAAGACGACCATATTCCGATTGGTGCGGTTCGCAGTCCCCCGCCGTTCCGTCGCCTGCTGCGCGAAGGTGAACGCGGCCGAGTCGCTCGCGCGTCGCGTGTGACGGAATTTTGGGTGAAGGATGACAAGGCGAGCCTGATCGGAGTCAGGGATGTCGCCGGAGTCGGCCGGGCCAACGTGGACGCCGGCGAAGTCACCGCGCGCGCGTTCCTCAGTGCGGAGTCGCCGGACAATCTCGGCCCAGACATCCTCGCGGTGCAGAGCTTCGGCCGCGTCCTTAGCGCGACGGGTGATGTTGGCTTCGGTGTCGTACCAGTGCTTGCCTGCGCTCGAGTAGAAGTATGTCGCTCGGTCGCCCACCTGGGACAGTGCGGAGTGGAAGTTGCCCACCACGTCGCCCGGTACTGCGGCGCCAAGGAAGACCCGCGCTGTATCGACACCCTTGTGAGACGTGCCGATAGTTGGAGCTGCGCCGAAGAACACAGTCCGCGCCAGCCGTTTCGTGATGGACCGCTGCCCAAGAACTGGCTTCTCAGCATCAATGCGAGCGGGTTCGGAATTGGGGCCGTCGACATCTGCGTCGATCACCGCCTTCCACGAGTCCTGCAAGTACTGGGTGAGCTCGGCATTGACCGATGCGACTGAGAGCGGTATCGAGCCAGGCATGATGAGTGGCCCCTGGTCTTCACCCCGCCAGAGAGCATGGATGACCGCGTTCATCAATCGGAGAACACCGCGGGTGCGTTGGAATCGTTCTAGAGATGACCAGTCTTCATAGAGACGGTCGAACAGTTCTGGGTGTAGCGGATAGGTCTGTCGGATCCGGGCAGCATACTGCGGATCCCGTGCCTCCTTCGGAAACTCCCCAGCGTTCTGGGCGTAAAAATCGGTGAATGCTTTTGCGGTCGCGTTTATCTGAGCAATGGCCGTGGCGTCTTCAGCCTCAAAGAGCCGCTGCTTCACGATGCGGTAGGCCTCGTCGCTCGAGGCGGGGCGCCACTGGTCGGCGATACGGCGCACGACGTTCTGAAGGCGTTTGAGCGCCTCCATGCCATTACTGCCGCCGACCTCTTCCGCCGCGCCAACGACTTCTTCGCTGTCGTCACCATCGTGCGACGCGGGGATCGAGATTGCGAGAAGCACCCCTGGAGTCGACTTCACCGCTTCCGTTAGCGACTGAGCGAATGTGAACTGCGTATCAAAGGTTCCGCCCGCGAGGTCCTCGCGCCCGTAGAGTTGGCGCGCATATGCCACCCACTCGTCGATGAGGATC
>JAQSCR010000249.1 GCA_029945495.1 Pseudolabrys sp.
AATCCCGAACTCGACCTCTTCAACACACGCGATCCGATCGCGCTCCACCTCTCTGCCTTCGGGCCGCGTACCCGCAGCCTCACCGCAAGGCTGAAAGCCGGCTGGATCGACTTCGTGGGCAACGTCGAGACCGGCATCCGTGTGCGCGGCGCTGACAAAGTCTTCCACTGGAGCGGCGCGATTTGCGGCTGCGGCGGAGTAAAATCCAGCCAGTGGTAAGGCGTTCCTTTGTCGTCAGGACGAAGGGGCTCCGAAGGGATGTATGTCGTGGAGGTTTACGCGGCGGTTCGACAATTTGTTTTCAATGATGGCAAGAGCCGCCGAGAAGCGGCTCGTGTTTTTGGATTGAGCCGCGAGACGGTCTCGAAGATGTGCCGGTTCTCGATGCCTCCGGGCTATGTACGGCAGCGACCGGCGGCGAAGCCGAAGCTGGGGCCGCTGATTCCAGTGATCGATGCAATCCTGGCAGCTGACCGGACGGCTCCGGTGAAGCAGCGTCATACGGCCAAGCGGATTTTCGAGCGTCTGCGCGCCGAGCATGGGTTCGCGGGCGGCTACACCGTCGTCAAGGATCATGTGCGGATCGAGCGCGCGCGGGGGCGAGAGACTTTCGTTCCGCTGGCGCACCCGCCTGGCCATGCGCAGGTGGATTTCGGCGAAGCCGTGGGTGTGATTGGCGGTGTACGCCAGAAGGTTCATTTCTTCTGCATGGACCTGCCCCAATCGGACGCCTGTTTCGTGAAGGCTTATCCGGCGGAGACAACGGAGGCGTTCCTGGATGGGCACGTCTCGGCGTTTGAGTTCTTCGGTGGCGTGCCGCTGTCGATTCTCTACGACAATCTCAAGATCGCAGTTGCGAAGATTTGCGGCGACGGCAGGCGCGAACGCACGCGGGCGTTCACCGAACTGGTCAGTCACTACCTGTTCAAGGATCGCTTCGGACGGCCGGGCAAAGGCAACGACAAGGGCAAGGTCGAAGGGCTCGTTAAGCATGCGCGGGCGAACTTCATGACGCCGGTTCCGATCGCCCCGAGCTACGAAGCGTTCAACGCGACGTTGTGCGAACGCTGTCTGGATCGCCAGTCGCAACGGGCTGGACGGCACGCCGAGACGATCGGCGAGCGTCTGGTAGCCGATATGGCGATCATTAGGACCCTGCCAGCGACACGGCTGGAACCGTGCGAGAAGCGGGCGGCTCGCGTGTCGTCGACGGCGTTGGTGCGCTATCGCGGCAATGATTATTCGACGCCTACGTCTTTCGGGTTCCAGGAAGTCCTGGTGAAGGGGTTTGTCGAGGAGGTCGTGATCCTGTGTCGGGGGGAGGAGATTGCCCGGCATGGGCGGTCCTACGGCCAGGGCGTGTTCGTGTACGACCCGTTGCACTATCTGGCGCTGATCGAGATGAAGCCGAATGCGCTCGACCAGGCGGCGGCGTTGCAAGGCTGGGATCTGCCGGAGGGGTTCCAGCATATTCGCCATCTTCTGGAAGCCCGCATGGGTAATCGAGGCAAGCGCGAGTTCATTCAGATTCTGCGCTTGATGGAGGCGGCGCCGAAAGAAGTCGTGGCCGAGGCGGTGAACGATGCGATCCGGCTGGGCGCGATCGGCTTTGACGCGGTCAAGCAGATCGTTCTGGCTCGCATCGAGAAGCGACCGGCGCGGCTCGATCTGGCGGCCTATCCGTATCTGCCGCAAACGAGCGTCAGGACGACGTCAGCCGCCGATTACGCCGTGCTTGTGTCCGGGAGCCTCGCATGAGCGCCGCCAAGAAGGTCGACAAGTCTGTCGCCGCGGAGACGATGCCATCGGGCACGACGAGCGGAACGCCACAACTCCTCCTCACGCATCACCTGAAGCAACTCAGACTTCCGACGATTTTGCGCGAGTACGACAAGCTGGGCAGGGAGGCCGCGCGCGAGGGGATCGATCACACGGCCTATCTGTTGCGATTGGTCGAACTGGAACTCATCGACCGGGAGCGGCGGGTCGTCGAACGACGCATCCGTCAGGCGCGCTTTCCAGCGGTGAAGAGCCTCGATACGTTCGACTTCGTGGCAATCCCCAGCCTCAACAAGATGCTGGTGCTCGAACTCGCGCGCTGCGAATACATCCTGCGTCGCGACAACATCATCGCGCTCGGCAACTCCGGCACGGGCAAGACTCACATTGGGCTGAGCCTCGGACTGGCGGCCTGTCAGAAGGGCTTCTCGGTCGCCTTCACGACGGCGGCGGGTCTGGTGCATCAGCTCATGGAGGCCCGCGATGAGAGGCGGCTGCTCAAGCTCCAGCGCGACCTGGCCGCGGTAAAGCTGCTGATCATCGATGAACTGGGTTATGTGCCGTTCTCGACGGCCGGCGCCGAGCTTCTGTTCGAGGTGTTCAGCCAGCGCTACGAACGTGGCTCGACCATCGTCACTTCGAACCTTCCATTCGAGGAATGGACATCGGTGTTCGGCGCCGAGCGCTTGACCGGCGCGCTGCTCGACCGGCTGACCCACCATGTCCACATCCTGTCGATGAACGGCGAGAGTTATCGGCTGACGCAATCCGCGCGCCGCCGCAAACTCGCCGCCATGGGGGCAGACGACCAGCCCGCCGTCGAGGCCGTCGAGGCCGTCGAGGTCATTGATCCCGACACCGGTGAACTTACCACCCGATAGCCTCAGAACTCTGTCCCGCCGCCGACATGCAAAGGGGCCCGATCGGGCCCCTTTGCATGTCGGCGGATCCTCGCCTCAATTGCCTGCTTTTACTCCGCC
>JAQSCR010000250.1:0-500 GCA_029945495.1 Pseudolabrys sp.
TTGACCAGGATCTCAATCGGCCCGACCTCGGCCTCCACCTGCTTGATACCCTCGGCGCAGGCCTCGAAGGACGACACGTCCCATTTGAACACCGGGATGCCGGTCTCGGCCTTGAATTTCTGCGCGGCTTCGTCGTTGCCGGCGTAGCTGGCCGCGACCTTGTAGCCCTTGTCCTTCAACGCCTTCGAGATCGCCGCGCCGATACCGCGGGTGCCACCGGTTACCAATGCTACGCGAGACATATCCTATTCCTCCCAGGACGCTTCTAAAAGTCATGGCCGGGTCTAGCCGGCCATGACTCAGATCAAATCACGCGGATGCTGGGCGATCCACGCTTTTTTTCACCATCTGATACTAACGTTCAACGAAACCCTGTTCATGGTGCGTCTTCGCTAGCGATCCACACATTTTTGCAGTGCGTCTTCGCTAGCGCTCGACGCATTTTTGCAGTGCGTTTTCGCTAGCGCTCCACGCATTATTGCAGTGCGTCTTCGCTAGCG
>JAQSCR010000250.1:510-2751 GCA_029945495.1 Pseudolabrys sp.
TGCAAAGCGTCGCCAGGCCCTTCTTGGCGTCGCGCTTCTGCATCTCGTACAGCAGCGTGGTCAGGATCCGCGCGCCGGAAGCGCCGATCGGGTGGCCGATGGCTATGGCGCCGCCATTGACGTTGACCTTCGCGGTATCCCAGCCGAGGTCTTTGTTGACCGCGCAGGCCTGCGCCGCAAACGCTTCATTGGCCTCGATCAAATCGAGATCCTGAGCGCTCCAGCCGGCCTTCTTGAGCGCGGCGCGCGACGCCGGGATCGGGCCCGAGCCCATGACCTTGGGATCGACGCCGGCCTGGGCCCAGGAGGCAATGCGGGCCAGCGGGGTCTTACCGAGCTTGGCGGCCTCCGAGGCGCGCATCAGCACCAAAGCGGCGGCGCCGTCATTGATGCCGGACGCGCTGGCCGCGGTCACGGTGCCTTCCTTGTCGAAAGCCGGGCGCAGCTTGGAAATGCTGTCGAGAGTGACGCCGGCCTTGGGATATTCGTCAGTGTCGACGACGGTGTCGCCCTTGCGGCCCTTGATGGTGACGGCTGTAATCTCGTCCTTGAACTTGCCGGCCTTCATCGCCGCCTCGGCCTTGTTCTGCGAGGCGACCGCGAAATCGTCCTGCATCTGGCGGGTGATCTGCCACTGCTTGGCGACGTTCTCGGCGGTAACGCCCATGTGGTAGCCGTTGAAGGCATCCCACAGGCCGTCCTTGATCATGGTGTCGACCAGCTCGAAATTGCCCATCTTGACGCCGGCGCGCAGGTGCTGGGCGTGCTGCGACAGGCTCATCGATTCCTGGCCGCCGGCCACCACGATGTCGCTGTCGCCGTTCAGGATCGCCTGATAGCCGAGCGCAACCGCGCGCAGGCCGGAGCCGCACACCTGGTTGATGCCCCAGGCCGGGGTTTCGATCGGGATGCCGGCGGCGATCGAGGCCTGGCGCGCCGGGTTCTGGCCCTGACCGGCGGTCAGGACCTGGCCCAAGATGACTTCGCTGACCCGGCCGGCCTCGACCCCGGCGCGCTGCAGCGCGGCCAGAATGGCGGTTTTGCCGAGTTCATGGGCCGGCACGTTCGCGAATGCCCCGTTGAACGAGCCGACCGGCGTGCGGGCGGCGCTCACAATGACGACATCGTCTTTCATCGATAACTCCTCTGGCGGACAACTTGGGGCAAGGTAACCGGATTTGGCGACCGTTATGGCACTGCCGCATCCTCGGCAGGCCGTCCCGGCCTGTCAACAATGGGGACCTCGCAGTTATGGCTGAGAATTGGCCCCTTTTTCCCGTTTCCGCAAGGGATGCCGCAGCGCCCCCGCAGTTTACCGCGCCGCCACAAAACGGTGGCCCGCCGCGTCATAAACCGGTTATGCTTATGGGCAGGCAGAGGAAACGAGTGATCCCATGGCAGACGAAAAAGCGCCGGTCACCATCAAGAAATACGCCAACCGGCGGCTCTATAATACCGGTACCAGCACCTATGTGACCCTCGAAGACCTCGCCGTCATGGTGAAGAATGGCGAGGATTTTGTCGTCTACGACGCCAAGACCAGCGAGGACATCACCCGCTCGGTGCTGGCGCAGATCATCTTCGAGCAGGAAAACAAGGAAGGCCAAAGCCTTCTGCCGATCGCCTTCCTGCGGCAGCTGATCCGCTTCTACGGCGACAGCATGCAGATGATGGTGCCGCGCTTCCTCGAGCAATCGATGTCGTCGCTGACCAGCCAGCAGGGCAAGTTCCGCGAACAGATGGCGCAGGCTTTCGGCGGCGTCAGCGGTTTCGGTTCGATGGAAGACAATGTGCGGCGGAACATGGAAATGTTCGAAAAGACCTTCGCCATGTTCGCCCCGCCTTTCGTGCGCGGCGCCAAGCCCGACGACGGCAAACCTGCCGGCGACAAGCCGCAGACCTCGCCGGGCGAGATGGACGAACTCAAGCGGCAGCTTGATGAAATGCAGAAGCGGCTGGATAAACTCGGCGGCAAGGAATAGCGCGCGGCATACGCTAATCCTTGGCCGTCACCCTTCGCGGCCATCGCTCACGCGACGGCACCTCACGATGACGGATTTAGTTTTCGGACGACAAATATCCTTTGTTATATCCAGGCGATATCCTTTCCCCGTCATCCTGAGGTGCGCGCCGAAGGCGCGCCTCGAAGGACGACGGCCACAGGCGGTCCTATTAACTGACGGCAACGTTATGGGCGCGTTTGCATACATGCTTCGATGTGGCGACGGCTCTTACTACGTC
>JAQSCR010000251.1 GCA_029945495.1 Pseudolabrys sp.
GCATTTTGCGGCTCAGGAGATGTACGAGGTCATCGACCAGAACGTGTTCCCGTTCATCCGGAACCTGGGGGAGGCGGGGTCGAGCTTCGCCGCCAATATGAAAGACGCGCGATTCACCATCCCGACCCCGGCGCTGCTGAGCAAGGTCGTCGACCTGCTCGAAGACATCCCGATGGAAGACCGCGACACCAAGGGCGACATCTACGAGTACATGCTCGGCAAGCTCGCTACCTCCGGCCAGAACGGGCAGTTTCGCACCTCGCGCCACATCATCAAGCTCATGGTCGACATGACGGCGCCGACTCCGACCGACCGCATCATCGACCCGGCCGCGGGCACTGCGGGGTTCCTGGTGGAGGCGAGCGAGTACCTGCGCGACCATCATCCCGAGCTGTGGGCAGATGCCTCGAGCCGCGACCACTTCAACCGCCTCGCGTTCACGGGGTTCGACTCCGACGCCTCCATGTCGCGCATCGGCAGCATGAACATGCAGCTGCACGGCGTAGAGAACCCGACCATTCAGCGCCGCGACTCGCTGGCCGAGGAGCACACGGATGCCGAGGGCACCTACACCCTCGTGCTCGCCAACCCGCCCTTCGCCGGCAGCCTCGACTACGAGACGACCGCGAAAGACCTGCTCGCGATCGTCAAGACCAAGAAGACCGAGCTGCTGTTTCTGGCGCTGATGATCCGTCTGTTGAAGAACGGTGGACGGGCGGCGGTCATCGTTCCGGAAAGCGTACTCACGGCGCCGGGCCAGGCTCACGAGCGAATTCGGCAAATGTTGGTGGAGGAGCACCGTCTCGAGGCCATTGTGAGGCTTCCAAGCGGGGTATTCCGGCCCTACGCTGGCGTAACCACCGCCATCCTCATCTTTGTGAAGACAAGTACCGGCGGGACAGACCGGGTTTGGTTCTATGACGTCGGCTCTGACGGATTCACCCTCGACGATCGTCGACAGCCTACGACCACCTCGGACCTGCCAGACCTCTTGAGGCGGTGGCGTCAAAGGAGCGAGGCGGATGAGTGGGGCGAACAGCAACGCGGCCGCGATGAGCAATCGTTCTTGGTGGATAAGGCGGACATCGTGGCGTTGGGTTATGACCTAGGTATTGGTCGCTATCGGGCGGTTAAGTCGGTGGCGGGCACCGGCCCCACCTACGAAGCGCTGCTAGCAGAGATCGAGGCGACTGATCAGGTAATCGCGTCGACGTTTGCAAAGCTCAAGGATGGATTGGGAACATGATCGCGCTCGGTGAACTGATTGTGCCAGCGAAAGTTGTGAGGCTTGGGGATTCTCCGCATCTCCCGATCTTGTCCAAGACAATGAGCGAGGGGCTAGTTGATCAATCCGTGAAGTTCAACAAGCGGATTGCTAGCGAGGATCTATCAGATTATAAGGTAGTTTCTAGAGGTCAGTTGGTCGTGGGCTTTCCAATCGACGAGGGGGTCGTAGGAGTTCAGAGACTCTACGATCGGGCGGTTGTGAGCCCCGCCTATGCCGTTTGGAATATCGACCTAAACCTGGTCGACGCTGACTACCTCGAAGCAGTCCTGAAACACCCGCGGTCTTTGGACTACTACAGGACCAAACTCAGGGGCTCGACTGCGCGGCGCCGCTCAATTCCAAGAGCGGATTTTCTCGCGTTAGGGTTCGAACTCCCGAGCAAGAGCGATCAGCTTAAGATTCGGGCGATAAACGAGCTACGTTCACTACATCAGCTTCAAGCGCGAACTCTCAGTGCGCTCGCAATCTCCTTGGTTGACTCCGCATGGGCAAAGCCGCTCGACCCATGACCGTAAGCCGCATGAAGTTCTCCCGATCGCGAGCGTCACACAGTCTCCGCGTGGCTAGCGACAGACGCCGCGACGGGTCACCCCCGCCGCGGCATCCCGACCGCTACTGCACGGCGACGAAGAACTTGTCGCCGAAGCGGGGCCCGATGGCCCAGGTTCCCTTCTCGATGTCGGCCGTGGGAGCCATCACGACGAGGTTTCCGGTGGCCGACGCGCCCGGGTAGAGCTCGCTGATGTCGGTGATCGGGGTCGGGGCGACCACGAACTCCTGCTCGTGGGTGGTGCCCGCCGCCGCGACGAACACGATGTCGGTGTCGAGCCACGGGGTGCCCGTCGTCTTTCCGACATACGTGTAGGTGACCGGCACGATCACGTACTGGAAGCCCGCATCCGCCGCCGCGTTGAACTGGTTCTCAGCAGCGATCACATCACCCGCGTTCAGGTTTGCGGCGCCCAGCGTGATGTTCCAGATCGGGCCGCTGTTGTCGCTGATCTCGACGGTCGACCCGAACGGCGCCGGGTTGTCGCGCGTACCGGCCTCGGCCGCAGGGGGTGCGACCGGCTCGGGCTTCGACGTCGGCTTCGAGTTGCTGTTCGTCACGGGGGCGCCGGCCGAGACATCCGGAGTCGCATTCGACGCGATGAACGCGACGCTCACGACAATGGCGACGATGATCGCCACCGGCCCGAGAATGAGCCCCGCCAACGACTGCCCGAACGCCGGGCTCTTCGTAGCGAGACCGATTACTCCGAGAACCGCGGCGATGCCACCGGGAATGAACGCCACAAAGCTCAGGCCCGGGATGACCGCGCACACGAGTGCGAGCACACCCACGACGAGCGCCGCGATGCCGAGACCGCGACCCCTCGGTGCCGGGGGATGGGGAACTACAGGTGCCGGCTCGGGTGCCGACGGGATCATGCTGGTGGTTTCTGACATTGCTGTCTCCTC
>JAQSCR010000252.1 GCA_029945495.1 Pseudolabrys sp.
CGGCTACCGCCTTGGGAACTCCGTTTCGACGATGGAGGGCCTCGTCGGTGTTGAGCGTGTGAAGTCGGCGCTTCCATCATTCATTCGAAAGCTGTTCTACACCGTCTATTTCAGCAATTACGTCAAACTCGCAGAAGCAGAGGCCGCGTACTGGCAGCTTCCCGCGTTGGCTAAGAAGCTGGACGCCGCCTAGCAATAGCGGCGATGGCGCCGCCCCAAGCCATCGCCGTCGGACGCCGCGCCACCGGACACGCGGCGCGGCGCCCACCTTTTCAATTCGTGGCGGCGGAGCTTTGCGGTTGCTTTTCGCCGCTTCGAACGACTGGCCTGGACCTTGCGGACCTGCGAGAGATTGAAGCTGGGCTCATCGTGACGATCCGCAGCCCGAAAACCAACCAGGAAAGATGCGGAGGCACGGTCGTAATTGTACACGGTTCGATAGCCAAAACGGCTGCGGACTGCGGCAAGCTCGCGTAGCCGGGCGCGCAGAGCGGCATAGTCGAGCTGCACGCCGCGGTTTCGGATCGACGTTCGATCTGCATCGATCGTCTGACATGCCCGGAGCTGGCTCGCATCCCGTGGCTAAAAGAACGACGGCGGCTGAAGCAACTAAATTGTAGGCTCATCTGATTTGGAAATAGGTAGCAGATACTAATCGCGGGCCCCGAACAATTCTAAATTGAAACATTAAGGCAGCGGAATTTTACGGTACCAGATTACTGCGGAATCTTGTGGTGTAAGGCGTAGATGTTCACGATTTACTAGAATACAACCCGATATCTCCCCGTGCCGAGCAGGTTGTATTAGAGGTATTATCCTTGTTTCTATTTATTTTCATAAGTTGAAAATGTGTATTCTTAAAAATAGTAAAGTATAGAAAAGTAAAAAGTTATAATGGCAATTGATCATATTTTATGATTTTATGCTCTCAGGATCAAATCTAGAGCACGAAGTACAAAAAACACTTGTAGTTGCTTGTCATAGGTGGGGCGCTTATGCGGCATTACTTTTGTGAATTCTACATAACGGCAATTTATGCCGGTCGCTATTGCATAACGGTTATTGATGCCCCTCGCTGTCCTCACCGCGAAATTTGTTCGCCAGACTGTGTGTACAGCGGCGGGGCGGAAAGTCGACTATTTTGACACAAGCCAGCGTGGTTTCATGCTTGAGGTGCGGAGTTCGGGCGGCAAAACCTATTACCAACGGTATACCGACGAACGCGGTCGGGAGCGGCAATACAAAATTGGTTCGGCCGATGTCCTGACGTTGGAGCAGGCGCGCCGAAAGGCAAAACAAGTGGTGGCCGAAGCTTTGCTTGGCACCGATCCGCAGCAGAAGCGGCGCGAAATGCGCGCGGTGCCGCAGCTCAAGGACTTCGTGGCCGAGCGCTATCTGCCGTTCGTTCAAACCTACAAGAACAGCTGGCGGACCGACGAAACCGTCTTGCGCATTCATATCCTGCCGAAACTCGGCTGTTTGGCGCTCGACGAGATCAAGACCGACGCGATCTCCGATCTGATCAACAGCATGCGGGCGGACGGCTATGCCGCCGGCACCATGAACCGAGTCATCGTCATCCTGCGCTATATTTATAACCTGGCGCGCAAGTGGAAGACGCCGGGCGGGGCCGATAACCCGGCCGCCGGCTTGAGCGCGGGGCCGGAGGTTCAGCGCAATCGTTTTCTCACCGACTGGGAAGCCGAAAATCTGGTTCGCGCCATTCAATCCGACGAGAACCAGACGGCGGCGCGCTCAATCATGCTTTTGCTGTTGACCGGCGCGCGTCGCAACGAAGTCACTTTCGCCAAGTGGGACTATGTCGACTGGAAGAACAAGACGCTGCTAGTGCCGAAATCAAAATCCGGCCGCGCGCGCGTCATCGCTTTGAATCAGTCGGCGATCGAGCTTTTGAACGCGACGCCACGTGTCCAAGGCAATCCTTACATTTTCCCGTCCGAGGTTACCGGGCGGCCGTCGGCATCGTTGTTTTTTCCTTGGGCCCGGATTCGCGAACGCGCCGGTCTTGACGATGTGCGTTTGCACGACTTGCGCCATTCGTTCGCAAGTTTCCTCGTCAACCGCGGTGTATCGCTTTATGTGGTGCAGGGACTGCTTGGCCATCTGCATGCACGCACAACGCAACGTTACGCGCATCTCACCCAGGAAACGCTCGGCGACGCCGCCTATCTGATCAAGCATTCCGTTGCCTTCCCGGGGCAAATCGCGGTGTCGGTGGCTTAATCACGGGCGCGCCGTTCCAGCCGGTTCCGTAACGCTCGAACCAAGGCACTCAATGTCGCGGCGGTTCCATCCGGCATAGGCCGGATACGAATGGGGCGCGTCAGCCCTCT
Source organism: Pseudolabrys sp. (assembly GCA_029945495.1). Taxonomy (GTDB): domain Bacteria; phylum Pseudomonadota; class Alphaproteobacteria; order Rhizobiales; family Xanthobacteraceae; genus Pseudolabrys. The sequence continues at coordinate 2,355 of JAQSCR010000252.1, forward strand.
CCTGATAGTCACCCCCAAACAATAGTCGCTGCTGCGGCATTTACGAATTCGTAATGCCGCGGCGTCAAACACGTGTGTCCGCGGACGATTCAGTTCGAGGAAGATCGTGCGCTGATTCATGCGTTTGAATCGCGCACCTAGACCATACCTAGTTTGCCGAAGCGGGGAATCGATCCCGCGCCCGCAAATTCAAGCAATCGGTCAATCGCTTGGCTTTTTAACCAACCCACGGCGAGCCCAGATGACATAGCGCGCCGAGCGGTGAACAGGGCGCGAACGACGAGGGGCACTGGCCCTGAATTACTGCGCGTTGGTGCAAGGAAAGCTGAAAACCAGTCCAGTACGTGAAGATTTGTAGCTTGTACGGTGCGGGTTTCTATTACATCCCGG
>JAQSCR010000253.1 GCA_029945495.1 Pseudolabrys sp.
CTCAAGGTATTTGATGACGAGAACGCCGAACCAGATCAAATCCAGCTTCGCCGCTTCCAGCAACGGCAGCATGATCGGCAACGTCAGCAGCATGATCCCAATGGAGTCGAGAAACATGCCGAGAATGATATAAATCACCGATGCGCCGATGATGATCATCATCGGTGATAAATTCATTCCATCCACCATGTGCGCCACGTAGTTGGGCAGCGCGGACACGGCCATAAAACGCGAAAGGAGAAAGCCTCCCAAAGCGACGAATAGAATGGTTGCGGTGCCCCGGAGGGATTCAGCCACCGAATCCTTAATGACATTCCAGGTGAGCCTGCCCTGCGTCGCGGCAATAACGAAGGCCATAAACGCTCCGCCGGCGGCAGCTTCAGTGTCAGTGAATATCCCGAGATACATGCTGCCAATCACCGCGACGATCAGCACTGGCAGGGGCCAGATCTCCAACAACACATCGAACCGCTGACGCCAATAAACCGGTTCATCAAGCTTTGGTGCAAGCGACGGATTAAGCTTGCAGCGGATGGTGATCATCAAGATAAACATGACAGCCGAGAGCAGCCCCGGTATCACGCCTGCGAGCAACGCACGACTCACCGACACCTCGGCGAATATTGCATACAACACCATCAGAATACTGGGCGGAATGAGCGAGCCAAGCGTACCCGCTGCCGCGACCGAACCTGTCGCCAGACCCGGATCGTACCGGTAGCGCAGCATCTCCGGAATTGCGATCTTGCCCATCGCCGAAGCAGTCGCGACACTCGAACCCGATGCTGCGGCGAACATCGCACAAGCAGCCGTACTTGCCACAGCCAAGCCGCCAGGCAGTCCGCTCAGCCACAGGCGCGCGGCGCGATAGAGACTACTCGTCAAGCCCGCATGATAAGCAACTGAGCCCATGAGAAGGAACATTGGAACAGCCGACATCTGCCAATGCGCGATGAAATTGTACGGTTGCTCGGCGAGCACGCTCAGGGCAGCCGAGGGCCCGCGAATGAGAAGCATGCCAACACCCGACACTGCGGACAACGCAAATGCGATTGGAACCCGCACCGCAAGCATTAAAAGAAGAACGAGAATCGCAAGCGACCCAATCGCAACGCTAGACATTGTGTCTCCTCACCGAATTCGTAGAGTTGTTTTCTGAAGATCAGCGATGGGCAACACCGGGGCCGCTTGTGTCAGTCAAGTCTGGCGGTCCACGGCCAAGCGCGGTGCGTGCATCGTCGATCGCCTGAAGAAGCAGATAGAGCGCCAGGACGAGCATGCCGATCACCAACATCCAGCGGGTCGGCCAAATTGTCACAAGGATCGTACCGACGGCATACTCATCGGCGCGCGTCATCGCCACCGCCTTACCAAAGGCGGCGTAGCAATAAATCAACGCTCCGATGCCGCAGAGGAAATAGACGATGGCGTCGATAGCGGCAATTGTGCGCGGCGAGAGCCCCGATGTGAAAAGCTCGATGATAATGTGGTTCTTTTCACGCTGCACGCAGGCGAGCGGCAGGAACGTCACTGCAACCATGAAGTAGTTCGATGTGAGCTCTTCGGCACCCGGGACCGAGGCGCCAAACAGCCCGCGCGCGACCGCGTCAGACATAACGACAAACATCATCAGAACAATGCTGACGCTACCGATCACCATCAACGCATCCACCAGCCAATCAAGAACGCGTCGGATTACCATCGTGCTTCCTCCCTTGCTGATCTGCCTAGAGCTTTTGGCCGATCACTTTTTCATAAAGTTAGCAGTTACCTGATCTTTAGCAACACGATTACGAATAATTGCATCGATATATTTGGTGACATTTAGCTGCTTTTGAAATCGGGCCGCCCCCCAAAAGTCACCGCGTCTATAAGTATAGATGGTTTCATTCGTACAATTCGATGGTACCAATCGTTCCGGGACATTGGGACAATCATCATGGCGAGCTAAGATTTTATCAGACCTCTCAGTACCCTTGGTTTTGTAACCTGGACGCTAGCAGTCAAACCGAAAGCGTTATTCGTCCGCCGAAGGTCGCAGCTGACACGATCAATTCCTCCCTATGCGCTTCGATGAACCCTGTCGTCACACCGCCCGCACGAAAGGCCGGGCGGTCAATAACAGCCGACAGGAATTGCAAGTTTGTCCGCACCCCTTCGACCCGCGTTTCGACGAGCGCGCGGCCAAGGCGGTCAAGCGCGGCCCCGCGGTCCGCTCCCCATGCGACAATTTTCGCTATCATGGGATCATAGTGCGGTGTGATGTCGTCACCCGTTCGCACGCCGGTATCGATCCGGAGATCGGAAGCCGGCTTCGGCAGGGCCACGCATTGCAAACGGCCGGGGCTCGGGAGAAATCCACGCTCGGGCGATTCTGCATATACACGCGCCTCAATGGCATGACCGCGTGCGACTGGGGCTTCAAGAAGCGACGCGCTAAGATCAGCACCGGCGGCGAGTTGCAACTGAAGCGCGACAAGATCCGCGCCGGTTACCATTTCGGTCACTGGATGCTCGACCTGGATGCGCGTGTTCATTTCCAGAAAATAGAACTGCTTGCTATCCGCGTCGGCAATGAATTCGACAGTGCCGGCGCCACGATAATTGACACTGGCGGCAAGGCGGCCGGCGGCGCTCCGCATTGATCGACGCATGTCGTCGCTCAGATTCGGCGCTGGACTTTCTTCGATGACTTTCTGATAGCGGCGCTGAACAGAACAGTCCCGTTCGGGAAATGTCACGA
>JAQSCR010000254.1 GCA_029945495.1 Pseudolabrys sp.
AGTGCTGCCGCGCGACGTGCAGCTCGACCCCGTCAGCGACCGGCCGATCCACGCTGTGGTGCGCAAGGCGGATCGTATTCGCCTGCCCGACAAGGCTGGCCGAACTTCGCCCGCTTATCTTTTCGAGTCGCTCGACTATCCGGTGAGCGACCGCAAGCTGAACGGCTACTACGTCGAGATCGAATCGGAAGACGAGCGGTCGGAGCAGCATGAGCATCCTGGCGCCGAGATCATCTACGTATTGCGCGGCAAGTTGGTGGTGAACCTCGAGGGCGAGGATTTCTCGCTAGGCGATGGCGACTCGATGTATTTCGATTCCGCTCATCCGCACAGCTATCGCCGTCAAGGACAGGCGCCTTGCGCAGCCATTGTGGTCGTGACTGCGTAATTGGCTAATCATGTCATGTCATGGCAAGTCGGTGGCGAATGACACATTTGGAACATTTTAGTGCCAATTTGAACAGATGAGTTATCCGCATGGACGGCATAATTCGATCAATTCTGACCTTCATAACATCAGCGATGTTTTTCGTGCTCTCAACCTTTGGCATTAACACCGGAACTGAGCAGCCGAAGTATGAAGTCATTGAAAGGATCGGCAACTCTGTCGAAATTCGTCGATATGCTCCGCGCATAGCTGCCGAAGCCACAATAGATGTGACCAACTCTAGTAATCCTCGAGGCGACGCATTCCGTATTGTGGCCGCCTACATATTCGGAGCGAATAAAGGCAAGAAGAAAATAGACATGACATCTCCCGTTGAAATCAAAACGGCGGGCGAAGCGATTGCAATGACAGCCCCTGTCGAGGTCAATAAGTCCGGAAAATATTTGGCAATGCGATTCTTCATGCCGACACAGTATTCGAGAGAAGAGTTGCCCGAGCCGACCGACAGCCGCGTGAGATTGGTAGACATACCCTCCGAGACCGCTGCGGTTCTCCGATTTACGGGCTCAACTGATGATACCGCTGTATCGGCAAAGGCGGCAGAATTGTTGAAGCTACTAACAGGATCAAACTGGAAGATAGAGGGAACGCCAACAGCATTCTTCTATAATCCACCATGGACGATACCGTCCTTGCGGCGAAATGAAATTGTAGTGGCTGTTTCTAAGTGAGCCACAGCTTCATCGAATGATACGCAGACGATGACGGCTATGCGACTCGAGAAAAATGAAGACCGCAGTCAACACGACCAGCACGAACATGTAGAGATCTCGTATTGAGACTCCTTCTTGGTAATGAGATGGGTGTCGCTGTAGCCCGCGCCGGATTGATCGCAGATCAATGGCCAACGGGTATTTCCAGCGTAATCCTGAAGTGCGAAGCGTCGGCATAGGTGACAACGCCATTCCACTTCCGCTCAATGAGCGCGCTCAAAAGCTTTGAGCCGAACCCGGTGCCGATTGCTGGTGTTCTGACCGTGGAAAGGGGATCGTCCCAATCCAAAAAACATGCGCGCAATTCGCCCGAACCTTCGCGAAAGGTCCATGCCAGCGCTTCATGAGGCCTTGAGGCTCTTATCACAGCCACATCCCGTTTTGGGATGAACTTTAACTGTAAATCGGCGCCGAACTAAGCCCCTTGAACTAACCGCAGCAATTCCTTCTGGCGAATAGCGGAATCAACGTCGGGGCGGGGTCACGATCGGCACCGACAGGTCTTTTTCGATGGCCCTCAGAGCATTATTGCTGTTAGCTCTACCTTGGCACAGCAATGCCGTCGGGGGCGTCCACCCCATCGCTTACGGTCATGCCTTGGGACTTCACTTCCCTCAACCATCAATTCATCGACCTGCTGGATCGTCTCCGCGGGTCAGACTAGGACATCAGGCGCAGGCGGTCGATATGGCCACGCCACCCTCATCGCACGTCGGCACATCAGATATGCGCGAAATCACGCGGCGCCGGCGCAGCGTGGTTCCCGAGCGCCATGAAGCCGGCAAAGAAGTCAGTGAGCTCTGCATAGCCATCGAGCGGCAGCACGTGCGCCACATACTGGTCGGGTCGGACGATCACCATGCATCCGCGGTCGCGGTCGACGCCGCGCATGTCGAAGATGTCGTTGCCGTTCTTCAAATCCGGGCAGAAGGTCTTCTCATAATCGCGCAGGCCATAACGCCCCTTCTGCGGGAACAGAAGCGCCGGAAACGCTTCGCGGCGAAGCTCCCGGTGGCCCTGCTGGAATACGGCGCGCACGTCGATCACCGCATCGACATCCGCCCCCGCAGGCGTGTTCATCTGCACCGGGGAGTGCGGCGAGCACGCCAGGAAGTCGCACAATGCCCGCATCCGCGCCGATGGCTTCATCGGGTCGTCGGCATCGGAAAACGCGAAAATCCGCCAGCGTCCGTCCGCCTTGACAGCATGTCCGAGCTGGACCTGCTTGGCGTCGCCGAGCCGGATCACGGGCGCCGAATGGAAGCGCATCCCGATCGGAAAGCCAAAGGCGAGCGACTGGTGCGTCGGTTCGCCGGAGATGATCGATGGCCTATATCGCGTCATCATGCCCGCGGTATAACGGCCGTGCCGGATGAAATAGTCACGCACCTCAGCCGGGTCGGCACCCCCCTTGGCCGCATCGGCCAACGGCTTGCTCGGCGTCGCCAGCATGTTGGCCCACTCGCGATCGAACTCGATCAGCTCATTGGCGACCGCCTGCCGTTCGGCCGAATACGTATATAGGAGTTGCGCTCCGGAATGGCCCTTGAGTACTGAGGCCAGCTTCCAGCCCAGATT
>JAQSCR010000255.1 GCA_029945495.1 Pseudolabrys sp.
CATTACGGCACGCCCGACGACCTCGTGTTCGCCGACATCCCTGACCCGGCGCCCGCCGCCGGCGAGGCCGTGGTCCGCATCGAAGCGGCGGCGTTGAACTTCTTCGACACGCTGATCATCGCCGGCAAGTACCAGACCAAGCCGGCCTTCCCGTTCTCGCCGGCGGCCGAATTCGCCGGCGTGGTCGAGGCCCTGGCGCCGGACGTCACCGGGTTGAAGGTCGGCGATCGCGTCGTCGGCATGACCGGCTATGGCGCGGCGCGCGAGAAGATCGCGGCGTCCGCCGGCAGACTGGTGAAGATCCCGGACGGTCTCGACGCCGACCGCGCCGCCGGCGTCTCCGTCACCTATGGAACCACGCTGCATGCGCTCAAGGATCGCGCCCGGCTGAAAGCCGGCGAGACCTTGGCGGTGCTCGGCGCCTCCGGCGGCACCGGCCTGGCGGCCATCGAGCTTGGCAAGATCATGGGCGCGCGCGTGATCGCCTGCGCGTCGTCGGCCGACAAGATCGCCTTCTGCCGACGCCATGGCGCCGACGAGGGCATCGATTACGCGGCGGATGATTTGAAGGACGCACTGCGGCGGCTGACCGACGGACGCGGCGCCGACGTCATCTACGATCCGGTCGGCGGGCCCTATACCGAGCCGGCTTTGCGCTCGATTGCCTGGGAGGGGCGCTTCCTCGTGGTCGGCTTTGCCGCCGGCGACATTCCGAAACTGCCGCTCAATCTGGTGCTGCTGAAAAGCTGCGACGTGCTTGGCGTATTCTGGGGCGCATGGACCGAGCGCGATCCGCAAGGCCACCGCGACAACACCGCGCAACTATTGAAATGGGCCGCCGAAGGCAGACTGTCGTCCCATGTGCACGCGGTCTATCCGCTCGCCGAAGGACCGGCCGCGCTGAAAGCCATCGCTTCGCGCGAGGTGATGGGCAAGGTGATTCTGAAGCCCTAATGCGGGTCCGCTGAAAGTCTCGCCAAGGCGTCGCGCGCCTGATCGCGATGCGCCGGCGTCATATGATTGGCCACCAATTTGATGGCGGTTGCCAGCACGACGGCATCGTCGGTGAAGCCGAGCAGCGGCATGACATCGGGGATAGCGTCGAGCGGCAAGACGAAATAAGCGAGTGCGCCGATCAATGTCGCCCGCACCTGCAACGGCGTGGCGCGGTCGAAGGCGCAGTAATAGGCGGCCAGCAGGTCTTCGGCAAAGGGGATGCGCGCGGCGACGCGCCGCACCTTGCGCCAGACGCTGCGCTGCAGCGATTGTTCGCTGTCGCTATCGTCCGGTCCGAATGACGCCTGTGCGTATGCCATGGGCCTTATTTGGGGACCAATTTACCGGGGACAAGCCGGGCCTCAGCCCGCGATTTTGTCCATCGCCTCGGCCAGCGCGATGTCGAGCTCGGTGACGCCGCCGGCGTCATGGGTCGAGAGCGTAACCTCGACCGTCTTGTAGACATTGAACCATTCGGGGTGGTGGTCCATTTTCTCCGCGACCAACGCGGCACGAGTCATAAACCCGAACGCCTGGTTGAAATCCTTGAAGATGAATTTCCGCGTGATGGCGTCGCGGCCGGAAACCTCCGACCAGCCGTCAAGCTTGGCCAGCGCCGCCGGGCGCGCCTCCGCGGTCAATTTCTGCGGTCTCGCATTTTGCGCCATATCACAACCCTCGCTCAGAGAACGCCCTAACCTCGCAATTGGTTCGAATTGATATTACCTTTCAGATGGGCATTTTAGAGCATACGAGGCTGGCATGTCCTGGTCATTGAATATCGGCACCGTGGCGGGCACCGTCGTGCGCGTCCATCTGACCTTCCTGTTGTTCCTCGCCTGGATTTTCGCCGCCAGCTACGCGCAAGGCGGCAGCGCCACCGCCTGGGACAGCCTGCTGTTTATGGTGCTGCTGTTTCTGTGCGTGCTGCTGCACGAGTTCGGCCATATTTTCACCGCGCGCGCCTTCGGCGTGACCACGCCTTACGTAACGCTGCTGCCGATCGGCGGCGTGGCGCAGCTCGATCGCATTCCGGAAGAGCCGGGGCAGGAATTCCTCATCGCCATCGCCGGGCCTTTGGTGAATGTCGCCATCGCCATCATTCTCGTCGGCGTATTCGGCGCCGAGTTGCAGGCGAGCGCTGCCTCCGCCGTCGACAATACGGCGATTCCGCTGGTCAATCGGCTGGCGGCGGTGAACCTGTTCATCGCGCTGTTTAACATGATCCCGGCCTTTCCGATGGATGGCGGCCGCGTGTTGCGCGCCGCGCTTGCCGCCCGGCTCGGCTATGTGCGCGCCACCGGGATCGCCGCCTCGATCGGCCAGTTTGTTGCCTTCGCGCTCGGCTTCATCGGCCTGTTGTACAATCCGATCCTGATCTTCATTGCCATCTTCGTCTATCTCGCCGCCTCCTCGGAAGCGCATATGGTGGCGCTGCGCGCGGTGTCGCGCGGCGTGCCGGTCAGTCACGCCATGGTGACGCAGTTCGCGACTCTCAAGCCCGACGCCCATATCGACGAGGCGGTGCAGACCCTGCTCGCGACCAGCCAGGGCGAATTCCCGGTCGTCGACGGCGCCGGCAAGCCGGTCGGCCTGCTCGGGCGCGGCGACATCATCCGCGCCATCAAGACTCTCGGCCCCGACGCCCGCGTCGTCGATGCGATGGGCGCCGAGATGCCGACCATCAGCCACCGGCGCTCGCTGGAAGAAGCCTTCAAGCTG
>JAQSCR010000256.1 GCA_029945495.1 Pseudolabrys sp.
CACTAAGGGATGAAAGAGCAATGGCCTATCTGATCGTATTTCTGGGGGGCGGCTTGGGCGCTGCGCTGCGCCACGGCATCAACCTGGCCAGCGCCCGCGCCTTCGGCACCGGTTTTCCCTATGGCACGTTCCTGGTCAACGTCACCGGCTCGCTGATCATGGGCCTGGCCGCCGCCTATTTCGCCTTCAAGGGCGACGCCAGCCAGCACTGGCGGCTGTTCCTGACCACCGGCATTCTCGGCGGCTACACCACGTTCTCGACGTTCTCGCTGGATGCCGCGCTGCTGTACGAGCGCGGCGAAGTCGGCCCGGCCGCGATCTATGTGCTGGCCTCGGTCGCGCTGTCGATTGCCGGCCTGTTCGCCGGCTTTGCGCTGGTGCGAAGTTTTAGCTGAGCCGGGCCGGCGGCCTTGATTTGGGCGGAAACGGTCCGGATAGGTAGGCTATCCGGCGTCATTGGCAGGCGTCTTGGGCAGGCGTCATGGGCAATCGTGCAAGGATTTCATCGCATTGAGCGCCCTGCCCGGGCGTGATAACTTGACGCTGCGGATGAGACAAAAGCCGAGGGAGAACGTGCCGTGAAACGGCTGATTATCGCAATTGCGTTACTGGCTACGTTTGCCGCGCCGGCTCTGGCCCAGCGCAAGCCCTATAGCGTCATGAGCGACGAAGAAAAGGCCGACGATAAGGCCAAGCAAGCGGTCGACCGCCAGTATCGGGCCGCCATGGAGCGCACGCGCAAGGATCCGACCGAAACGCAGGTCGATCCGTGGGCGAACTTGCGCGGACCGGCGCCGGACGCGGCGAAGAAGAAGAACTGACGCCGCGAATGTATCGCAGCAACCCTTACGTTCGAATGGCCGCGATCGCTGTCGGCGCCGCTGTCGTGTTCGGTCTCCAGCAGGGCTTGGCGCAGCCACTCTATGTCGCCGTGCCGGTCGCGATCGTCGCCTATGCCGCGATCCTGATCAGCCTCGGATGGCTGCTGAGCGCGCGCGCCAAATAAAGCCGCGCGCCGTTTCATTTTAACAGCGGCGCTTCGTCTACCAGCGGTGATGCCAGCCCCGCCCGTAATAAGGCCGGCCATAATAATACGGCCGCACATAAACCGGCGGCGGCGGCACGTAATAGACCGGCGGCTCGTCGTAATAATCGGGACCGTAAACCGGGCGGCGTACGACGCGGCGCGGCGGCACGCGGCCGCTCAGATCGAGCGCCGTCTGGATGGCGAAACCCGCCTTCTCCTGCCAGGTGACGGCGCACCAGCCGTCGGTGCAATCGCCGGCATCGATCAGGCTGCCGCCCGGAATCTTGGCGACGATCTCGCTGGTGGTGCCGGGCGCCGCGCGCAGATTGACGGTCGAGGCCACATAAGCCGGCTTGGCCAAGGCACCCGAAGCCGCACCGACCAGCGCCGCCAAACCGACCGCCACTTGGAGGAAATACCGTGCTTTCGTCATGGGCTCTGCCACCTTCGAGCTAGTTCGATCTTGTTCAATCTTGCCGCGTCCGGGCGAACCCGCCGCTTATAACAAGCATATCATCCAGCAAAAACGGCGGGAACGGGGCGGCTGGCCAAGCGCCTGACAGGCGCTTGATAGGTGCTTGATAGCTCCTTGGCCCTGTGAGACAAGGCGCCATGCCAGACACCAAATCAGATACCACCGCCCCGACCGCCGACACGCTGCCCGACCGGCTCAGCATCGATCCGCGCAGCCCCTATTTCAACGCCGAGGTGCTGCAGCGCGACGTCGGCATCCGCTTCAAGGGTGTCGAAAAGACCAATGTCGAGGAATACAGCGTCAGCGAAGGCTGGGTCCGCGTCGCCGCCGGCAACGCCAAGGACCGGCACGGCAATCCGTTGACGATCAAGCTGACCGGCGCGGTCGAGCCGTACTTCAAGGACAAGAAGCCGGCTTAAACGGCGCGTGTTTTGGGCGCAACGCGGATGGACGACGACAGCTCCAGCCAAGATCTCGCCCGGCACGAAATGGCTCGCCTCGAAGGCCGCATCGAGGCGCTGACCGATCAGCTGGCGCGCTGCGCCAAGATCTCGCTCGCCGCCAAGATTGCGATCGGCTTCGGCGCGCTGTGGTTCGCGCTGGCGCTCGTCGGTATTCTGACGCTCGATGTCACTGCCTTTGTCGGCACGGTCGCGGCGACGCTCGGCGGCGTCGTGCTGCTCGGCTCGAACGCCACCAGTTGGGACCAGGCCGACGCCGCCTTGCGCGAGTCTGAGGCCGCGCGCGCCAGCCTGATCGGGCAATTGAATTTGCGTCTGGTGGGCGAAGCGCCACGGACATTGCATTGAGATCATGATGCCGCTCCGTGCGGTGGTGAATTTATTTTCAAACAGCCCATCTCCGTCATCCTGAGGTGCGAGGCCTTTAGGCCGAACCTCGAAGGATGCACGGCCACCGGCCGGGCCGCGCCCTTCGAGGCTCGCGCGTTCCGCGCTCGCACCTCAGGGTGACGGGTAGCAGACGTGATTCATCGCCCGTATTATTTGCCGGCCCCGGGCAGGCCGTCGTCTGAAACCGCATTCTCTCTGCGCCCTCCTAAAACGAGGGCGCGCGGAACGCCGGGGTCACAACAACCCCATAGCCTCGTGAGATATGGTTGAGTTAGTTCTCACGAGTCAGTCACCACGAAGTTGCCGGTCTCCCGGCGCTCCGCGCGCGGTGTTTATAGGTTTGCTCCGCTTG
>JAQSCR010000257.1 GCA_029945495.1 Pseudolabrys sp.
TCGGCTTCGGCTTCGGCTTCGGCTTCGGCTTCGGCTTCGGCTTCGGCTTCGGCTTCGGCTTTGTTGGTCCGTGCGCCGCTTTGACGCGGGTGACGCCAAGCGCCGTGCGCGCCCATTGCGCCAGTTCCGCGGGGTCGTCGTAAAGCCGCTCCGGCAGCCGCCAATATGACGTCACCATGCGCTGGCCGCTTTTCTTCTTCGTGAAAGTCAGCGGCGTTGCGTTCTCGCGCTCGAAAGCAAGGCGCGTCGTATCGTCGGTTTTGAGATAAATGACGTCGCCGGAAACAATGGCGAAGATCACGCCGTCGGCGTAAATCCCCTGCCCGCTGAACATGCGCTTGACGTCGACGCGGCCGAACTCGCCGAACAGGTCATGGATGAAGTCGGCATCCATCGTCTGATTTCCTGGCGGACCCGCTCAGTGCGCTTCCGCGCCGTCGTCTTTCGCCGGCGTCAATTGCACGCTCTCGCCGCAGCCGCAGGCCGAGGTCTGGTTCGGGTTATTGAAGACGAATTGCGCCGACAGCTTCTCGGTCTTGTAGTCCATCTCGGTGCCGAGCAGGAACAACACCGCTTTTGGATCGACCAGAATCTTGACGCCCTTGTCCTCGACCACTTCGTCGGAGGGCTTCACGGCGTCGGCATATTCCATGGTGTATTCCATGCCGGCGCAGCCGCCATTCTTGACGCCGACGCGCAGGCCGGCGACCGGCCTGTCGGCCCGCGCCATCACGTCCTTGATGCGCAACGCGGCGGCTTCCGTCAGCCGCATCACCTGGGGTCTCGGTCGTGCAGTCGCCATTTCAGGACCTCGCATCCGTTAAGCTCTATCTAAGCACGCAATCCCGAATTTTAAGTCACCACATATTCAATACGAGTCGCGCCTCGTCCGACATGCGGCTCGGATCCCAGGGCGGGTCCCAAACCACGGTCACCTTGGTTTCCTTGACGCCGGGCACGCTGGAAACGGCGTTTTCCACCATGATCGGCAGTTCCTGCGCCGCCGGACAGTTCGGCGAGGTCAGCGACATGTCGACCTTGACCGCGCGGTCGTCGCCGATGTCGATCTTGTAGATCAGGCCGAGTTCGTAGATATCGGCCGGAATTTCCGGGTCGTAGACGGTCTTCAGGCCGGCGATGATCTCGTCGGTCAGCCGTGTCAGTTCGCCCTCGGGCAGCGCCGAGGAGCCGCTGACGGCGGCGTTTTCCGGGAGCCTCTCGGCCACCGCCGCGGTGGCAGTCTCGGTCGTCTTGTCGGTCATGTCGTCACTCATATCGTCATTCTCACGCGAAGAATTCATGTGAAAAACTCTTGCGCCTTCACCAGCGACGCCGCCAGGGTATCGATCTCGGCCTGCGTATTATACAGGCCGAACGACGCCCGGCAGGTGGCGGTGACGCCAAAGCGCGCCAGCAGCGGCATGGTGCAATGAGTGCCGGCGCGAACTGCTACGCCGGAGCGGTCGATGACCGTGGCGATGTCGTGGGCATGCGCGCCCTTCATCTCGAACGAGACGATGGGCCCCTTGCCTTTGGCGTTGCCGATGATGCGCAGCGAATTGATCGCGCCGAGCTTCTCATGCGCGTATTTCGTCAGTGCCGCTTCATGGGCGCGGATACGGCCTTTGCCGATCGCGTTGATATAATCGAGCGCGGCGCCAAGGCCGATCGCCTGCACGATCGGCGGCGTGCCGGCTTCGAACTTGTGCGGCGGCTCACCATAGGTGACGCGGTCTTCATAGACTTCGCGGATCATCTCGCCGCCGCCGAGAAACGGCGGCATGGCCTCGAGATGCTGCGTCTTGCCGTAAAGGACGCCGATGCCGGTCGGGCCGTACAGCTTGTGGCCGGTCATCACGAAGAAATCGCAGTCGATGTCGCGGACGTCGACGTCCATGTGCACGGCCGCTTGCGAGCCATCGACCAGCACCGGAATGCCGCGCGCATGGGCGAGTTTCACGACATCTTTCACCGGCACGACGCTGCCGAGCGCATTCGACATCTGCGTGATCGCCACCATTTTGGTGCGCGGGCCGAGCAGCTTTTCGAATTCGTCGATCAGGAAGTTGCCGTCGTCGTCGACCGGCGCCCATTTGATCACCGCCCCAAAGCGCTCGCGGAAGAAATGCCACGGAATGATGTTGGAATGGTGCTCCATGATCGAGAGCACGATTTCGTCGCCGGCCTTGAGGCGCATGCCGCCGAAGCTCGCCGCCGCCAGATTGATCGCCTCGGTGGCGTTCTTGGTGAAGATGATCTCTTCCTTGCGCTCGGCATTGATGAAGGCCCGCGTCGTTTCGCGCGCGCCTTCGTAGGCTTCCGTCGCCTCATTCGCCAGATAATGCAGGCCGCGATGCACGTTGGCGTATTGCTCGGTGTAGGCCTTGTGCAGCCGATCGAGCACTGCTTGCGGCTTCTGCGCCGACGCCGCGTTGTCGAGATACACCAGCGGCTTACCATAGACCTGCATCGCCAGCGCCGGAAAATCGGCGCGGATCTTGTCGACGTCGTAGGAGCCGTTGCCCGAATGCATGTTCATCGGCGCGCCTCGAGCCATTGCAGCGCGGCGCTCATCAACGCCTCGCGGAAACCCTCGTGCGCGACCTCCTCGACGGTCTCGCCGATGAAGGCCTGGATCAGCAGCGCCTCGGCCTGCTGGGCGTCGATGCCACGCGACATCAGATAGACCTTCAGGTTCGGATC
>JAQSCR010000258.1 GCA_029945495.1 Pseudolabrys sp.
GGATGTGAGTGAGCTGCGTCTCGAGCCAAGCCTTCATCGCCGCGACCAGCGGAAGCGACTTTGCTTGTCGCGTGCTCTGTCGAATGGCGGCCGTTTGTCCCCGGATGGCCGTCTCGATCGCATAGAGGTCGGCGATGCGCCTCAGCGCTTCGGCTGCGATGGGAGAGCCGGTCGCCTGCTGCACATCATAGAATTTGCGCCTCGCATGGGCCCAGCAGGCCGCGAGTTGGATATCGCCGCCGGTTTTGAGCCTCTCGAATCCGGGATAGCCGTCGACCTGAACGACGCCTTTGAACTTCGCCAGATGGGAGACTGGGCGCTCGGCGCGGCGGTCTGGACTGTAAAGATAGACGGCTGCCGGTGGATCCGATCCGCTCCAGGGTCGGTCATCGCGGGCATAGACCCAGAGCCGGCCGGTCTTGGTGCGGCCGCGGCCGGGATCGAGCACCGGGATCGGGGTGTCGTCGGCGAACAGTTTTTTCGAGGCGAAGATGTGCTCGGCGAGCTTTTGCTGCAGCGGCTCCAGCCACCAGCAGGCGCCTCCGACCCAGTTCGCCAGGGTCGAGCGATCCAGCTCGACGCCCTGGCGGGCGAAGATCTGGCTCTGTCTGTAGAGAGGAAGGTGATCGCAGTATTTGGCGACCAGGACATGGGCGAGCAGGGCGGGACTGGCCAATCCCTTGGCGATCGGACGCTCCAGGGCGGGGGCCTGATGGATGGTCCCGCAAGCCCGGCAACCATAACGGGGGCGGCAAATACGGATGACCCGAAGCCGCGCCGGTACATGGTCGAGCATCTCGCTGACGGTCTCGCCGATCACATGCAGCCCGCCACCGCAGCAGGGGCAGGCCTGCTGTTCAAGATCGAGCCGTAACTCCTCGCGCGGCAGGTGTGCCGGCAGGCTCGGACGGTCGGTCCGCGGTCTCGGCGCCTTGGCCGTCGTTGGCGGAAGGGTCGCTTCAACCCGTGCAACGTCGGCGCTGAGATCATCGAAGCTGAGTTGCAGCTGGTCGTCATCAAGGCGCTCGGCGCGGCGGCCGAACTGGCTGCGCTGAAGCTTCTGGATGATAAGCCGGAGGCGTTCGATCTCGGCTTGTGCTTCGCTTAGGTTGGCGCGTTCGGCCGCCAGCGTGCGCACTATCCGCTGCAGCGCATCCACATCATCCGGCAAAGCAGCGAGATCAATATTCATGAGCCGAGAATTTACGCACGACTCGTGCGTTTTCCCGCTGACTAAAGTCTCTGTGAGTCAATCAGCCGCAGCAGTTATCCCGCCACCGCCGGTCGCCACCGCTGTTCTGGCGCGCGCCAGTCCACGCCATCGATCAACAACGACAACTGCGCCGAGGTCAGCGACAGCGTCTCACCCAGCTCGCCGTTCGGCGGCCACAGGAAGACGCCGTGCTCGAGCCGCTTGGTGAATAGGCAGAGTCCGGTTCCGTCCCAGAACACTATCTTTATGAGGTTGGCTCGATTGCGGCCCCGGAACACGAACAGATGCCCCGAGAACGGATCTTGCCGCAGCACGCCCTGCACCAGCATGGCGAGCCCATCGATGCCCTTGCGCATATCTACGTAGCCTAAGGCAAGGTGCACCTTCACGTTTGGAGGAAGCAGCGTCATGACACGGCCCTTTCAGCGGTCGACATTGCATCCGCGTCAGCGATCTGCACCGTGACGAATGCCAGAGCTGCCGCCGCTGCTAACTCTTGCTTCCATCGACGGAGAACGCGCCGAGCAATGCCATAACGGCGCGCCACCGCTGCGGCGCTCGCGCCGGGCCGCGCTGCTTCCTCGAGGATCCGCTGTTTGTCTGCGTCGGTGAACCGGCGTCGATGTCCCTCACGCGGCCGTGGAACGATGGGGCCGGCCAACCGCGAGGAGGGATAAGTCACCGGACTTGAGGGAGGACTAACGAGTGGACTTAGGGGAGGACTTAAGGGGCGACGCCGGTAGAGCAACTTGCGTTCGAGCGGTTGCGGCTCGGCGTTGAACTGCGCACGCCAATTGCCGAAAGCCTTGAGCGGACCCCCCTCTGCCTCGCAATATTGCCGCTGATTCAAGTCACTACGCTTCCACGCCTCATGATGCGCTCGCCAGAACGCGTCGCTCTGGCGCATCCACGATCGATGCTTCTCCGCCATCTCGCTCTCTCCATCTGCAAATCGATGAAGAGAACAGATCGCGTTCGTCACCTGCAAAACAAGTGTGCGAGAAATGGACGCTTACCAGGGTATGTGGGCGGCGGCGAAAAATTTCCCTGGTCTCCGCGGAAAACTCCCTGTTCCTTCCTAGAAATTCCCTGTTCCGATGAATAGGGAATTATGCTCCAAAACCATTAAAATCATTGGGCTAAAGAGAGCGTCAGATCTGGAAACAGCCCCAGAATCGAAAATATCCCTGTTATTTTCCCTGTTAGCAGGGAATTGCGGAGTAGAGACGGGTTCGACCATGACTGCGTCCGCCACCACGCACTCCCTCATATTTAGAGATGTCCCGGGTCGAAGCGAAAAGCCCGCTTTACGCGGCCCGCACGCATCGGGAAAGTCTCTACGGGCACTGGGAGGAGAAGGAGCGAGGCTCCACGACCCGAAATCTCTGGCCTCAAAATGTTAATCGGCGCCGAACTCGGCCCCTTGAACTAACGGTGGCAATTCATTGTCGCAACTGACCGAATCTGCGTTGGGGTGGGGGG
>JAQSCR010000259.1 GCA_029945495.1 Pseudolabrys sp.
CAACGCCAGTACCGTGACGGCGCCGCCGCCCAGCCAGCGGATGGTCTCGTTCAACCAGTTCCACTGGAAGGTCGCGAAGGACTGCAGCAGCCACCATGCCACGACGCCAATGGCGATCTGCAGCACCAGCGACAGCAGCAGCGACTGCCAGATGATGCCCCGCAGCCTGGGGTCGCCGAGCTGCCGGACAGCCAGTTCGAAAGCGCGGATCATCGGCCCGTCTCCCGACTAGGCCGTCATTGCGCGCCGACGATGCCGGCTGCCTTCAGCTCGCCGATCTCCTTGGCCGAGAAGCCTCTCTGTTCCAGCACCTCGTCGGTATGCTGGCCGCGCTTGGCGGCCGGACCCTTGACGCTTTCCTTGGTGCGCGAGAAGCGCGGTGCGGCCGCCGGCTGCGGGAAGCCCGAGACGTCGACATAGGCGCCGCGCGCCTTGGCGTGCGGATGCTGCGAGGCCTCCTGCATGGTGAGCACGGGCGCGAAGCAGATGTCGGTGCCTTCCATGATCGCGCACCATTCGTCGCGCGTCTTGGTCTTGAAGACGCCCTCGAGCCTGGCCTTGAGGTCGCCCCACATCTTGCGGTCCATCTGCGCCGGCAGGTTCTGGCCCTTGAGGCCGGTCTTTTCGAGCAGCAGCTCGTAGAACTGCGGTTCGATCGAGCCGATGGAGATGAACTTGCCGTCCTTGGTTTCGTAGGTGCCGTAGAAATGCGCGCCGCCATCCAGCATGTTGGCCTCGCGCTCGTCCTTCCAGAGGCCTGCGCCGGCCATGCCGTAGATACCGCCCAGCAGGAGGGCCGCGCCGTCGACCATGGCGGCGTCGACGACTTGTCCCTTGCCCGAGCGCTGCGCCTCGAGCAGGCCGCACACCATGCCGAAGGCCAGCAGCATGCCGCCGCCGCCGAAATCGCCGACCAGGTTGAGCGGCGGCATCGGCTTGTCCTTGCCGCCGATGGCATGCAGCGCGCCGGTGAGGGCGATGTAGTTGATGTCGTGGCCGGCAGCCTTGGCGAGCGGGCCTTCCTGGCCCCAGCCGGTCATGCGGCCGTAGACCAGCTTCGGGTTGAGCTTGAGGCAGATGTCCGGACCTACGCCCAACCGTTCGGCGACGCCCGGCCGGAACGGCTCGGTCATGCCGTCGGCATTCTCGATCAGGCGCAGCACGACCTCCACGCCTTCCTTCTTCTGCAGGTCGACGGACACCGAGCGCCGGGAGCGGTTGTGCACGGCGAACTTCGGATCGGCGAGGCGATCCATGACGTGGCTCTTGGTGCGATCGACGCGGATCACGTTGGCGCCCATGTCGCCCAGCATCATCGAGCACATCGGTCCCGGCCCGATTCCGGCCAGTTCGACGATCGTCAATCCGGAAAGCGGACCCGCCATGTGTTTTCTCCCGCGAAATGCATGTTTTCTTGGCGCCTCCATGGTAGCTGAAGGGTTCGGCGTTACAAAATGTGTCGCGGGGTCTAAAGTCCGCGTCGCGAGAGTGGGTCGGAGGAAACGGATGGGGTTGGGCCGGTTTTTCACGGCGGGAGCGCTTGCGTTCGCCGTCGCGTGCCGCGCGCGCGCGCAGCAGGCATTGCCCCCGTCAGCAGCGTCGGCGACGCCTCCCCTGACCGCCGCGGAATACAGCCAGCAGTTCCTGGTGCCGGGATCGTGGTTCCACGGCGTGCATGGTCTCGCTTTCAACAAGGACGACCAGCTCTTTGCCGGATCCGTGATCGGCCAGACGCTCTACCGCGTGCAGGTCGATTCGGGCGAGGTCGATCGCGTGATCGATGCGCCCACCGGCATGGCCGACGACATCGCCTTCGCCGACGACGGCACCATGGCCTGGACGGCCTTCCTGATCGGCAAGGTCTATATCCGCAAGCCCAACGGCAAGACCATCGAGGTCGCCAACAGCATGAGCGGCCCCAACTCGCTCGCCTTCGGCAAGGATGGCCGGCTGTTCGTCTCGGAGGTCTTCCTCGGCGACGCGCTCTATGAGATCGACCTCAAGAACGTCGACAAGCCCGACTTCAAGCCGTTTCCCCGCGCCGAATTGCGCAAGGTCGCCGAGAAGATGGGCGGCTTGAACGGCTTCGAGATCCATCGCGACGACGGCTTCCTCTATGGACCGCTGTGGTTCAAGGGCGAGGTCGTGAAGATCAACCTCGAAACCGGCGCGATCGACGTCATCGCATCGGGCTTCAAGATTCCGGCGGCGGCCAACCTCGATCCGCAGAACCGCGACAACCTCTACGTCGTCGACACCGGCACCGGCGGCGTATGGAGCGTCAGCCTCACCAGCAAGGCCAAGAGGCTAGTGGCCTCGATGAAGCCCGGCCTCGACAATCTCGCGTTCGATTCGCGCGGCCGCCTGTTCGTGACGTCGATGACCGACAACGGCATCTACCTCGTCGACAAGCACACCGGCGCCGCCAAGACCATCGTCGAGGGCAAGCTCGCCGTGCCATCCGATCTCGCCGTCACCACCGAGGGCGGCAAGGAGACGGTGCATGTGGCCGACGTGTTCAGCTACCGCACCGTCGACGGCCAGAGCGGCGCGGTCTCCGACGTGCTGCGCGTGCACGGCGATACGCATGCCTACCCGATCGGCATCTCGGTCGGACCCAAGTACGTGCTGCTGTCGAGCTGGTTCTCCAACACCGTCGAGAAGGTCGACCGCAAGACCGGCAAGCTCG
>JAQSCR010000260.1 GCA_029945495.1 Pseudolabrys sp.
TCTTCGAGACGATCGACAGCCTCTGCCATCGACTGAACATACATTTGATGATGGAACTGGCCCACCAGAATGGACAGTTTTTTGGACGTTCGGAGAGGCAAGTCGTACCGGCGTCGTACTTATCGCAGGCCCACCAAACTAACAGTCTGGTAGCGACTTGGCTAGGATTGCCTCTTTGACTTAGGGCAAAAGATTAAGCAACGATTAAATCGCTAGCTGCACCGAGCACCTTGCGTAGCTCAAAATAAAAAGGCCAACTGTCGGCATGGCGACAGCACGTACACCCTGGTGGGCTTGGGCATGGCCGACGGTAGCCTGGGCGATACTATTGGTGACAGCCTTTGCTGGCGTCAACGGCTTCACATCTGCCGTGGTAGCAGCCGTCCTGATGGCCACCGTATTCGCTGCGGTGTACCACGCCGAGGTGATCGCGCACCGCACTGGCGAACCATTCGGCACGCTAGTTCTGGCCGTCGCCGTGACGATAATTGAAGTGGCACTTATCGTGTCGGTCATGTTCTCCGCTCCAGCGGAAAACGCAGCGCTGGCACGCGACACCGTCTTTGCCGCAGTCATGATTGTGTGCAACGGGATAGTCGGTATATGCCTGCTTTGGGGTGGTGCACGCCATTACGAACAAGGATTTCAGGTTCAAGGGGCAAGCTCTGCGTTAGCCATCTTGGCCGCGCTTGCGACTCTCACTTTGATCGTGCCTAACTATGTAACGGTCGTCCCGGGTCCGCAGTTCAGCACCGCGCAGCTTTTGTTCGCTGGGACGGTTTCGCTAGTTCTATACGGATCGTTTGTTTTCGTTCAGACCGTGCGGCATCGTGACTACTTCCTTCCGACCGAACGTAGCGACGAGGAAGCGCACGCGCCGCCGCCGTCTAACAAGACCGCTGCCGTCAGCGTCGGTCTGCTCCTCGCCTCCCTCGTCGTCATCGTCGGGCTGGCCAAGGCTCTCACGCCGACGCTTGAGAAGGGAATAGATTGGCTAGGGGTGCCGAAGGCGGTGGCGGGAATCGTTATCGCCGCATTGGTGCTTCTACCAGAAGGATTAGCGGCCGTCAGAGCGGCCGGAGCTAACCGATTGCAGACTAGTTTAAACCTAGCGTTAGGCTCCGCACTCGCGACCATTGGTTTGACGATCCCGACAGTAGCGGTCGTATCTATCGCGCTCGGCCAGCCGTTAGAACTCGGACTAGGCCCGAAGGATCAAATCTTGCTCGCGCTGACACTCTTGGTCAGCGTCGTCACATTAGGGACAGGCCGCACAGCCATACTTCAGGGCATCATACACGTGGTCATCTTTGCAGTATTTTTGTTTTTCGCCGTTGTCCCGTAACGTCCGTTATTGGCCAAAGCGGACTTGGCGCGCGGGTCCATATGCGAAGCGGCCGATCCGATTTCCGTCCCGCATCGCTTTTTCCGATGAGACTTCTCCCTGCGGCTAGGCGTTGTAATCAGAGCCGTGAAGCCGTCGCTTGATCAAGTAATCGACGGATAGCGCGCCCGGACCCATAGCAATGATAGCGACCGCCATCGCCGCCCACGGTAGATGAAAATTCGCCCAACCGTCCGGCACGACGAGTTGAATAACCGCGGTCATCATAATGAGTCCGAGGGCGCTGAATCGAGTTGCGAGACCGATGACGAGCAGGACTGGAAGGGCGATCTCGGCGATACCGTCCAATAACGCCAGGACTTCCGGCGCGGGAAATTCATACTCATTGCCAAAAACGTGGAGCTTGAACTGGCTTTCAAAGAGAAATGCTGCGGTGGGCGAAAGCGACAGAAAACCATCCCATTTGGTCAGGCCGGATTTATAAAATGGAACCGCCAACGCCACGCGAAGTAACGGCGGCGCCAACAAATGCGCTATGCGCGCCATTAAGCTGATAATCGAGCGAATGGTTTGCGCCACGAAGGTCATATTGAATCCCTTTTGCTCACGTACTCACGACCGGATCTTCAGTCTGACCAACATCGGCCGCAATAAAAAAAAGCCAACGAAGACGCCGGCGCCGATCAGCGCAGCTAGATTTCCCGAAAGATCGAAATTCTCGGCATCGCTCATCGCTGATTCAGCCGCTTCACCGAGCGTCTTTCCGCTCGCCAAATTTGACAGGAACGTCGCGCTACCGGGTGTGATCGAGCGGACCTCGACGTCAGCGGCCGGACGCACAACCAGGACATCCTCCCCACATGAATCAATATCCACGGGTGACGGCTCGCCGTCTGCGACATTCATGCGCCAGATCGTCAGCGCCGGGAATTGCGACCGGACAATGCGAACTGAAGGATGAATCGCAAAACGGAGGTCGGCGATCTGATCGCCCGGTATGTCAGCGAACGCTCCCGGAACAAGCGGGATCGCTTCCTCGGCGTGATAGGCTTCGGTCCAGGCGCGTTCGATCCGGGCAACGTCTGGCAGATAGGGCAAAGGCGCAGCGGGCTCGAATTCGGCAATGAATTCTGCAAAGCCCATCCCGTAGTCGAGCAGGATTGGCGATTTCGGCGGGCATACCGGGATAAAGGCACGTGCCATCGCGCGGAAGAATTCTTCTCCGACGAGGCGACAGACAGCCGGGAAATTGGCTTGGAGCGCCTCGGTCAGTCCGACAACGACATTATTCCGGTAAACGGCGAACCGCTTTGGGCTCGG
>JAQSCR010000261.1 GCA_029945495.1 Pseudolabrys sp.
GATGGCGAAACCAGCAAGATAAGTTACGCTACCTACGTGAAAGACCGGCTGACGGGCTTCACCGAGGATGGCTCGACCGATGCCGGCAGGCCGCATCTCGATCTGCAGCCGTTTCCCGATTTGCGACGGAAGATGGCTTTGCTTACCGGGAACCGCCGTTTCAAGCGCGTCTCCTGCGTCGGGCCGGTCACCTATCGCGGACGGCCGGCTTTGGATGAGGATCTTGCCAATATGCAGGCGGCGGTCGCAAGTGCGTCCCCGTTCGAAGGGTTCCTCAACGCAGCTTCTCCCGGTGTCGTCGCCAGTTTTCTTCCGAACCGTTATTACCCCTCACACGAGGCCTACGTCGAAGCGGTCGCCGACGCGATGCGGGAGGAATATGAGGCCATTGTGGGTGCAGGCTTCGTCCTGCAGATCGATTGCCCCGATCTGGCAATGTCACGACACGCCAATTTTCAGGATCTTGCGGAAGCGGAGTTCTTGAGGCGCGCGGAGCTTCACGTTAAAGCACTGAATGGCGCGTTGACGAATATCCCTCCCGAGATGGTCCGTATCCATGTCTGTTGGGGGAATTATGAAGGCCCTCACACGCACGATATCGCGCTGGCGAAGATTCTGAAGATCGTCCTTGGCGTCAACGCAACCGCGCTGTCGCTGGAAGCGGCCAATCCGCGCCATGAGCACGAGTGGACCGTGTGGAAGGATATGCCCCTCCCCTCCGGCAAGATCCTTCTTCCGGGCGTCATCGATACGTCGACGAACTATGTCGAACATCCAGACCTGGTGGCCCAACGGATCATTCGCTTCGCCGAACAAGTCGGCCGCGAGCGCGTGATCGCCAGCACCGACTGCGGTTTCGGTACCTCGGCCGGCTACGGCAAGCTCGATCCGCAGATTGCTTTTCTTAAGCTACGTTCTCTTGTCGAAGGCGCCGCAAAAGCTTCCAAGCAATTATGGCGCTAAGGGCCCGACGCTCAAAGCCTCACCGCTTCCATAATCGTTCGCTGGCAAGACGTGAGCCTTCGACCAGGGAGCGTAGCTTCGCCCAAGCGACCTCGGGATGAACCTCATCGCCGGCCCCTGAGGTTCCGAAGCCACAGTCGGTCCCGGCAATCACGCGTTCTCGTCCAACGACTTCGGCAAAGCGGACGAGGCGCTGCGCGACTAGTTCGGGGTGCTCGACGAGTTGTACGCAATGCGAAACCACGCCTGGCACGAGAATCTTGCCGTTAGGCAATCTTGTTTCTTGCCAGATCTGCCACTCGTGTTCGTGCCGAGGGTTGGCCGCTTCAATGAGATAGGCGGAAGCCTTGATCTGGAGCATGAGATCGACAAAATGCTTCAATTCGAGATCGTGTACACGCGGCGCGACATTGACACTATAACATGTGTGAAATCGAACCCTGTCTTCAGCAATGCCACGCAACGCGTAGTTCACCGCCTCAACACGCAGCGCAATGAATTTTCGGCAATCTTCAATGGATGCATCCACGCTACGATTGTAGTGGGTGGCCATGCGCGGATCGTCGATTTGCAGCAGCAGGCCGGCATCGACGATCGCTTTGTATTCGACGCTCATCGCGTCGGCCAGCGCCGCAAGATACTCCTCGTCCGAAGCGTAATAGCGATTTTCGTAGTATAGCTCCAAATTCGAAGGCGATATCGCCGTCATGAAGCCCTCGCCGGCTCCAACTTCCTTTAAGGCAAGCTTGAGATTGTCAATGTCCATCTTGAGTTCTTCTTGCCCGACATACTTGATCGGACCGCTGCATATTTGCGCTTTCGGACGCACTTTGCGTTTCGGAACCAACTCACCTGAGCGGCCGGCGAGCATGACCTTCATGTCTTCATAGGCGCCCGGAAAGGCGCGCGAGTCGCGAGTCGGGCCGCGAAACTGGACCGGGCTGTCGATCTCCTCGAGTCCGCTCAGGCGCGCACGGGCATACGCCATCCAGTTAATTTTGCTGTGTTCGCCGTCGTCGACAATGTCGATCCCGACATCCGCTTGGCTCTTCACTATTTCGGAAACCGCGCGGCGGATACGGCTGTCGAAGCCTGCCTTTTCGTAGGGGTCGCCCGCTTCCCTCACGTTCAGCAATTCGACCAGGTCGGCCGGACGCGGCAAGCTTCCGGTGTGTGTCGTTAAAATCCGATCAGTACTGATTTTCATGGCTGTCCGCTTTGGCGATAAGAGATCATATAAGATCAGACGGAATACCGAATCGGCTGTCAACTGCCAGCCTGGTGTGATGTGTTGGCAAGGGGTCTGAAGCGCGCTTTGAGTTCAAAACGTGGGATCGGTGGGCAGGGTCGCCTAATCGAGCCTTATCAATCCCACAGGTGTACCGATTTAGCGGGCGCTCGCGAGCCGCCATGTACCGTAACCTGCCAATATGCGAATCCGTTGAAATCTTTATTGAACTAAGCCGTCAGCCAATTAACAATCGTCGCCCGCCCTCGCCTTCGATCATTAGTTCTGTCAAAGCCCACACGAGCGCGTCGACACGGTCGGGGGAATTGCCCATTTCTTTGCGATCGAAATCTATTGTGAAGGCACACATTTGTGTGGATCGGCGCCGGGGTCACGTCGCTTGAAGTACCGGCAGTAACGATCTGAAGGAAAATAGGAACGCCTCGCTGGGGTGGGGTCACGATCG
>JAQSCR010000262.1 GCA_029945495.1 Pseudolabrys sp.
AGTTCAACCTCGGCCTCGACCCCGAAACCGCCCGCAAATACCACGACGCCACCCTCCCCAAGGAAGCCCACAAGACCGCGCACTTCTGCTCCATGTGCGGCCCGAAATTCTGCTCGATGAAGATCAGCCAGGACATCCGCCGGGATGCGGCGGCGCAGAACGATGCGGGGGCGTCACTGGTGGAGGCGGAAGCGGGGATGGCCGAGATGTCGGCCAAGTTCCGCGCGGGGGGCGGGGTGGTGGAGGTGAAGGTGTGAGTTAGAAGTCGTCCGTAAACGGCTCGTCGGCATCACCAAAAACCGCATCTCCACCGTAGTGGGCTTGGCGATACAGGTGGATATTGATCCGAGCCGCCGCAGCCGCCGCTTGACCGCGTATTGATCCGGGCACCGCCTCTGCGGTGCCTTGGATCAAGTAGGTGCCCCAGATATTGATCCCCTCCGGCCAAGACGGGTCATTGACCGTGCGTTCGGCAATACCTTGATAGGTCTCGTCGCCAACATCGCGAAAGCATACCCAGTCTCTCGGCGTCGGGAGATCGATACGCTTCACAACTCTCATCGGAGTAGGTGCCCGAGGAGCTCTCGTACTGCCCCAATCGCCGTATTTTATCTGAACAGCGTTGTGGCGACGGACGAGGTCATCATAAAGCTCGCGTTCCCGGGCACGGACGACGTCCCTTTCAACGGGACTGAATGAATCGGGAAAGCTCGAGCCTGATACGACAACTTCCGATTCAGGCGATCCTCGGCCAATAATATCAAGCAACGCCGATGCCCAAGGCTGGATTGTAAGCAAATCCCGACGCCAGCCCAAATCTATCCAAAGGGCCAGATCATCTACGGCACCAATCACGCTCTCTAGCGTCTGAATTGGTTGAAGGCTGGAGCCATGCTCAAGTCTAAGTACCGCACCCCGATTTATCTCATTTATGTGAGCCGCCTGTCGATCCAGATCCAGCAAAACCCCATTGTGAAACTGAAGGACTGGAACCGCGTGGTCCAAGTCCCTCACTTGTTCATAGTATGAAGCATGACCATTCGCGGGATCGAACAATGCGTCGAATGCCCTGCCGGCTGGCTTGTCCCTAACTGCCCCATACTTAAAGGGGTCCAGATCAAGGGCGAAGCGCCGCTCACCGAAAGCGGTCTGAATCCGATTCCAAGTGTTGACCAATTGATTGGCATTTGGCCAAGGCCGCGCGACGATCAGTGGAAAGACTGCTTCCTTTGATGCTGCAGGCAGCATCTCCAATGCCTGCATTTCGGCCACCCGCGTGTGCAGAATTGGGCAGTAAGTCTTTCCTTCCAGCATCTAAATCCCCAAGCGAATCTTCATCGCAGGCAACGATACTCGGAAAATCGCTGCAAGTTGAATCGCTACGTTTTCACTTGCAACCCCTCCGTGCCTAGCGAGCTCCTGCCTGATCGCTTCTCTTGGCATAATCATATCTGCCGCCAATCGATTAGCTTCAGCCTCTTTCCGAGAGGTGAGCTGCGAGCGGTACATCACGTTGTCGATCACCCCTGCTCGAATGTCGCTCTTGTGCAACAAGAAATGCGCAATCTCGTGAGCGAGGGTAAATCTTTGTCGCTCAGCTACCTCGTACTTATTGACTCTAATTTCGTACCGCCCGGGACGGCCTTCCGAAGGTTTTATCATCCCAGAAATATTAGGAGGGAGCGGCGACCGAAAAATCTGCAGTCCAAGCTCTTCCGCGAGCGCGCCAAGGCGCACAGGAACTTCTGCCGTATGACGTCTCACAACGTCGGCCTCGGCTTCATCAACTCGATCCCAAAGATATTCAGTCATTAATACTCCTGCTCCGTCCGACCTTCTTCGGCAGCATCCTTCTCAAAGGATGGCGTAACTGGCTGGGCACCCGTAACAGAGGCCTTGTCTTTTTGATCAATAAAAAGCTTATGGAGCCATTGATCAGGCTCGAATCCACTCTTTATATATTCACGAGCGGCACTATTAACTCGCATCTCGAAATTTTGCCATCCAACAAATGCTAGTATTGCCATAACAACAGCAAGAACCGTTACTAAAACCGCAACGGAAGTTAGCATTATTACGATAAAATCAGCGTAAGAAATATTATAGCTGTCCTTCTGGGCATCAGGTCCGATGGCTCCGCCGATAGCGCCAGAGACCGCGCAAAGGACAACCACCGCGCCGATAGCGAGCAGGTTTTTTGCTACCTTCAAACCGCCCTCCAGCAGAACAAAGCGCGAACCGCGCCTATATAGCACATTAAGCGCGGTATGCCAGCGACTGCGAGTCGAGACCGCTTCAGACCGGGGACACGGAACAATTCCCAGCTTAGTCTCTCATGCCCACCCTCGTCCTCCTCGCCGGTCCGAACGGGGCCGGGAAGCCCCCCTTCATCCACCGCGTCCTGCGTCAGCGGCGGAGGCGTTCCGGTTCGTGAACCCGGTCGCGATCTCCCTCTCCCGGCGGGAGAGGGCTTGGGCGCCTGAGAGCGTCAGCGATCAGACTTGCGCTCAAGGGTGAGGGGCTGGCGGGTCAGTCGGCGTGAGCCGCCGCACGGACCGGGGCCCGATGTCAGACGTTAGCCCCTCACCCTTTCGGCTGGCGGCTCGCTACGCTTGCCGAGCCTCAAGCCCTCTCCCGCCGGGAGAGGGAACA
>JAQSCR010000263.1 GCA_029945495.1 Pseudolabrys sp.
TGTATCGCTCTTGCTGCATGCGGCGTCTAATAAGACGGTGGGAAGTGTCTGAAGGACCGAACTTTGTTTGCCATGAACAATCAACTTTTTCTGCTTATAAACGCGGGGCCAGACGCTTCACCAACCATTGTATATGCGGCCGAATTGATCGCCTCGAAATTAATCTACCTGACTCCTCTTTTGCTCGTTTCGCTCTGGATATGGGGCCCGCCGCCGCGTCGAGCCGGTCTTGCGGCGTGCGCTATTGCCGCTGCGCTTGCGCTCGGCGCCAATCAATTTGTCGGACTGTTATGGTTCGAGCCCCGCCCTTTCATGATCGGACTGGGTCGCGCGCTGGTAGCCCACGCGCCGGAGAATTCCTTCCCGAGCGATCATACCACCTTTATTCTGTCGGTCGGGTTTGCATTGTTCGCGACGCGCGCAGCTCCGACTTGGGGAAAGGTGGCGATTGTCTCAAGCACACTTGTAGCTTGGGCGCGTATATATTTAGGGCTTCATTTTCCTGTCGATATCTTCGCCTCGGCACTTATCGCCGCCCTTTTTGGAATAATCGCAGCATTGTTGGCTCCGCTTTTGCAGCGTTGGATTATGCCGGTTATTGAATCGGTGTATGAAGGCGCGCTGGAAGCACTGCGGCTACCACCGCGCGTTTTCCCTAGACGCCAAGGTTAGCGCTGCCACGCGTTAATCTATGTCTGTTCTTGGCCCTTAGCGCCCGTTTAGACTCATGCGTTGAAAGGTCGCTATTGAAGTAAGACCGGACATGGGCCCGGGCGGACTCTGATTTCATCGGTGGCGAATGACCCGATGCTGACATCAACTGTTCTGACGCTCGTAGCGAAAATCGCAGTGACTGGCTGGACCAAGGCTGCTGCAAACGTGAAGAAAGCTCTTGCCAACTCGGAGCCGTCCACACATGGCACGAAGGAGACAGCAAGCGCCGGTGAGCAATGTCCGCTTCTGGCCGATTTTGTTGAAAAAGTCGGCGGTAGATCGAAGCAGATCGCGCCGTGATGGTGTTACCGAGGCTCTGGTGATGGCGATGTGGCGACGGGGCAAGCCTGACACGCTCATGCATCATTCCGATCGCGGCAGTCAAGACACCAGCGAGCAGTTTGGCTTGATGGCTGATCACGGGGTCGGTTGTTGGATGAACTGGTCAGGCAACGTGTGGGACAATGCGGCGATGGAGAGCTTCTTCTCGTCGCTCAAGACCGGGCCCAGCGCGCGCAATGGGTCAGGGCCCGAGGCGGCTCGTTGCTGTCAGGTCCCTTTTGTGACTTTAGCTTGTCCGCGATCAGGACGGTCCGTGAGAGAAGGCCCAACTAGCTTCAGGGAGGCGCAGTTCCGGTGTTGAGCAGTTCTCCAAGGAGCTGGTTCGGGAAACGGCGTTTCTGGACGACCGCATAGAAACGTTCAGTGACGTCTGGAATGCGACAATGCTCAACCAGGATTCCGCTATCGAGTTCATCGCGGACGACAATCGGCGGCACTAGAGTGACGCCCTCCCGCTCGCGGGCGAGAAGGCGCAGCATGGCCATATCGTCGACCTCGGCGAGAATGATAGGCCTGATTCCGGCCAGTTCGAGGAGCCGGTCGAACGCCACTCGAATATCACTGTCCAGGCTGGGCAGCAGCAAGGGCTCAATGCGCAGGTCCTCTGGGAAGCGGAATTTCCGTTTGACGATGCGGGGACGGCCGACCAAACTGACTGGCTGCTCGTTCAAAAGATGATTGCGCAGCGACGAGCGGGCGTCCCGAGGTGCGGCACTGTTCGCCAGAACGACATCGACGGCATGCGCTTCCAACTGTGTAAGCAAATCACGGATGTTGCCGGACCGAACGATCAGTTCTACGTCGGAACGGCCGACCAGCGGCCGAAGAAACTCAAGCTGAAAGTTTCGGGACAACGTTGTCAGTGCGCCGACCCTGAGGACCTGCCGGCTTGCCAATGGCCGCCCGCGCAGTGTGCTCATCAACTCGTCACCAGCCTTGAACACCGTATCGGCGTAATCGATCGCGATGTGGCCAGCCTCGGTCAGGACGAGCTTTTTACCTAAGCGCTCAAAGAGCCGATGACCCATCTGACGCTCGAGTTTCTGGATCTGCACTGACACTGCCGACTGCGACAGGTTCATGTGCTCTGCGGCCCGAGTGAGGCTGCCCTCATGCGCAACGGCCCAAAAGTAACGAAGGTGGTTGTAGTTCAGGTCTCTCATATCGTTCTCTTTAAACGAACGATAATGTCGAAACAATGAATTTTTCTAGCGTCACGCGCCACAGTAAGAATCGTCCCGAACCGGACTGAGCGTCCAGGGGGCTCTCGAATGCTTATTTATGTTTTGCCATTGCTCGCACCCATTCCGCTGATGGTATGCGCGGCGATTGGCTTCTTGAACACAGGGCGCAGGCCTAGGCTTCTTCCTAAATTGGCCGAAGCTGCTGCGCTCCTGGCGCTTGTCGCGGCTCTTTCCTCGGCGGCTGGACTGGCTTTTTTTGGGCCCGGCGCCAGCCCCATGATCGGGCATTACGGCGTCGGATTGTCGGTGCGACTGGACGCCGTCAGCGCCGTGATGCTGAACCTGGTCACGTTCATCGGCTGGGTCGTCGTTCGCTATTCTGGGACCTATTTGGATGGTGAGGCTCGG
>JAQSCR010000264.1 GCA_029945495.1 Pseudolabrys sp.
GCTTGGTCATGCCGAAGAAGAGGTTCAATGCGGAGCAGATCGTGACGCTGCTTCGTCAGATTGAAGTGTCGATTGCACAGAGCAAATCTGCGCCGGTTGCATGCCGGGATGTGGGTATATCGCCGCAGAGCTATTACCGGTGGCGCAAGGAATACGGTGGCCTTGAGATCGATCAGGCGAAGCGGATGAAGGACCTGGAACGGGAGAATGTCCGCTTGAAGCGCCTTGTTGCCGATCTGTCGCTTGAGAAGCAGGTGCTCAAGGACGTCGCCTCGGGAAACTTGTAAGCCCCGAACGGCGCCGGCGGGCGGTCGAGCGAGTTCGGGGGAAGTATGGTCTCTCGGAACGCCATGCCTGCCGGATTGTCGGTCAGCCACGCGGAACGCAGCGTTACACCACCATTGTTCGTGCTGATGAGGATGCGTTGACGCAGGCCATTGTTGCGTTGGCATCGCAGTACGGCCGGTACGGCTATCGTCGGATCAAGTCATTGCTGGACGAAGCCGGGTGGGACGTGGGCTGTGATCGTGTGCAGCGGATCTGGCGCCGTGAGGGGCTCAAAGTACCCCAGAAACAAAGGCCACGAGGCAGGCTCTGGCTCAACGATGGATCCTGCATCCGGTTGAGGCCAGAGCGGCGCGGCCATGTCTGGTCCTACGACTTCGTAGAGGCACAGACCCACGACGGCCGCAAGCTCCGGCTGATGACCCTAATCGATGAGTTCACTCGAGAATGTCTGGCCATCCGGGTGGCGCGCCGGATCAACGGCTTCGGCGTGCTTGAGGCCATGGCCAACGTCATGCTCATGCGCGGTGTGCCCGAGCACATCCGTTCAGACAACGGCCCGGAGATGACTGCGAAGGTCGTACGCAACTGGCTGGCACAGGTTGGGGCAAAGACCTTGTTCATCGAACCAGGGACCCCTGGCAGAATGGCTACTGCGAGTCATTCAATGGGAAGCTCCGCGATGAGCTGCTGAACGGAGAAATCTTCTACAGCCTGAAGGAGGCGCAGATTGTCATCGAACAATGGCACAAACATTACAACACGGTCAGGCCGCACTCTGCGCTCGGATATCGACCGCCGGCACCGCAGACGTTCGCGCCCGTGAAAAACCATCTAGATGAGATACTGACGATGCAGTAGTCTCTCATCCGCTGGTCCAAAAAACCCGTCAGGTCAATCCGAGCGTACCTCATAGCGCTGTATGGGCCTCGCGTGACAAGGTCACCCGCGCCGCCCGGGGGCAATGCTGCAAAGCCTTAAAGGCCGCCCCTAACGCAAGAGATCAATCGCTGCACGTAATAGTCGCTCTTCGCGGGCGCCGAAATTCAGCCCGACTGTCCAGGCGAGCGCTGGCTGACGCCTATCCGAACGAGCCGACTGACGTCGTGGTACGATTCTCGCCGGGCGGCGGAGTCGACATCGTTGTGCGCACGGTGATGCAAAAGGCGGGCCTGCAACTCTGCCAGACCATGGTTGTGTGTACCGAAAACCTCATCCGTATTGATAGGATGCGGGAATCACGTAACCTTTCTGGATCATGTTCACTCTGTGCTGGTTCGTCCTGTCTTTTTTGGTATTGCCATTCAAGTCGAAAAGCCGGCTTGAGGCAGAAAACGCTGCGCTGCGCCATCAGTTGATCGTTTTGCGCCGCAAAGTGCCTGGCCGGGTCAGGCTCACGAACAACGACCGCTGGTTCCTGATCCAGCTTTATCGATGGTTTCCGTCGATTCTGCAGGTCGTTTCGGTCGTTCAGCCTGAAACACTTGTGCGGTGGCATCGGGCGGGCTTTCGCCTTTACTGGCGTTGGAAATCCCGCTCTCAGGGAGGGCGGCCGCAGATCGAAGCGGACCTCCGCGCGCTGATCCGGCAGATGAGCATGGAAAACCCGCTTTGGGGCGCGCCGCGTATCCACGGCGAATTGCTCAAGCTCGGGTTTGACGTCGCGCAATCGAGCGTCGCCAAGTACATGGTCAAGCGACGAGGACCTCCAAGTCAGGGATGGCGCAGCTTTGTGTGGAACCACGCGCCGGACATTGTAGCCATTGACTTGTTCGTCGTTCCGACCATTGGCTTCAGCCTGCTTTATGCCTTCGTCATTGTCCGTCTGGGCCGTCGAGAGCTGGTCTGGATCAGCGTTACAACAAACCCGACGGCTGAATGGATTGCTCGTCAAATAACGGAGGCATTCCCTTGGGATGAGGCCCCGCAGCACCTCATTCGCGATCGGGATCGCATCTACGGTACCATCGTCACACGTCGGCTGCGCGCCATGGGTATTCGGGACAAGCCCACCGCACCGTCTTCGCCCTGGCAGAATGGATTTGCCGAACGGCTGATCGGATCAATCCGGCGCGAGTGCGTGGACCATTTCATTGTTCTGGGCGAGGCGCATCTGCGCCGTATCCTGCGGGCTTATGCTGTCTATTACAATGAAATCAGAACGCATCGGTCATTAGACAAAGATGCGCCGGTCTCTCGGCCGGTCCTGCGGACTGGCATCATAAGTTCACGTCCGATCCTTGGCGGCCTTCACCACCACTATGTCCGGGGTTAGGTTTTCGGTACACACAGGTGGCCCGGCGCCTCGCCGATGCCGTCAGGACAGGATTCTTCCGCATAGGCTCCCGTCTGCCG
>JAQSCR010000265.1 GCA_029945495.1 Pseudolabrys sp.
GCGCGCGGTGCGGATCGTAATTGAGGATCGGCGCCAGCCAGCGCTCAGACTCGGCGACGCTCCAGCCTTTGCGGCGCGCGTAGTCCTCGACCTGATCGCGCTCGATCTTGCCGACGCCGAAGTAATGCGCCTGCGGATGGCTGAAATAGAGGCCGCACACCGCCGCGCCCGGCCACATTGCATAGCTCTCGGTGAGTTTCACGCCGATCCGCTCGCTGTCGAGCAGCCTGAACAGAGTTCCCTTCTCGGTGTGATCGGGCTGCAGCGGGTAGCCCGGCGCCGGACGGATGCCCTGGTATTTCTCCCCGATCACGTCTTCGTTCGACAGGCTTTCGCCCGGCGCGTAGCCCCAGAACTCCTTGCGCACGTTCTGATGCAGCCGTTCGGCGAAAGCTTCCGCCAGCCGGTCGGCGAGCGCCGACACCATGATCGCCGAATAATCGTCATTGGCGCGCTTGAAGCGCTCGGCAATCACGTCCTCGCCGATTCCGGCCGTCACCGTGAAGGCGCCGACGTAGTCCTTTAATCCGCTGTCGCGCGGCGCGACAAAGTCCGACATGGATTCGTTATAGCGGCCTTCGCGCTTTGACAATTGCTGGCGCAGACCATGCAGCACGGCGATCGGTTTATCCCGCGTCTCATCGGCATAGACATGCACGTCGTCGCCGACGCTGTTGGCCGGCCAGAAGCCGAGCGCCGCGCTGGCCTTGAACCATTTCTCGGCGACGATCTTGTCGAGCATGGCGCGCGCGTCATTATAAAGCGAGCGCGCCGCCTCTCCCACTTTGGCGTCGTCGAGAATGGCGGGGAACTTGCCGCTCAATTCCCAGGTCTGGAAGAACGGCGTCCAGTCGATGATATCGACCAGATCGGAAATCGGATAATCGGCCAGCACTTCGCTGCCGAGGAAGCTCGGTCGCGGCGGCACGTAAGCGCCCGACCAGTCGAGCTTCAGCGCATTGGCGCGCGCGGCGGCGAGCGGCAGCCGCACCTTGTCTTCCTGCGCGCGCGCATGCGCGACGGCGATCTTCTTGTACTCGCCGCGCAGCTCGGCGATGTAGCCGGCCTTGTTGTCGGTCGACATCAGGAACTGCGCCACGCCGACCGCACGGCTGGCGTCGTTGACATAGACCGCCTGGCCGCGCCGGTAGTTCGGATGGATCTTGACCGCGGTATGCACGCGGCTCGTGGTCGCACCGCCGATCATCAGTGGCAGATCGAGCCCCTGGCGTTCCATTTCGGCGGCGACGTGGCACATCTCGTCGAGCGACGGCGTGATCAGCCCCGATAGGCCGATGATGTCGGCCGTCTCGGCGCGGGCGACTTCGAGAATCTTCGCCGCCGGCACCATAACACCGAGATCGATCACCTCGTAATTGTTGCAGGCCAGCACGACGCCGACGATGTTCTTGCCGATATCGTGCACGTCGCCTTTCACCGTCGCCATGATGATCTTGCCGTTCGACGAACGCTCTTCGGCGCCGCCGGCAGCCCGGCGCTCTGCCTTCTCCTTGTCCATGAACGGCATCAGGTAAGCGACCGCCTGCTTCATGACGCGCGCCGACTTCACCACCTGCGGCAGGAACATCTTGCCGGAACCGAACAGGTCGCCGACGATATTCATGCCGTCCATCAGCGGACCTTCGATGACGTCGAGCGGACGTTTGGCGCGGCTGCGCGCTTCCTCGGTATCGACCTCGACGAATTCGGTGATGCCGTGCACCAGAGCGTGCGCCAGCCGCTTCTCCACCGGGCGCTCTCGCCAGGTGAGATCGACCTGCTTGGCCTCCTGTCCGGCGCCGCGGAATTTGTCGGCCAAAGCCAGCAGCCGTTCCGACGCATCGGGCCGCTTGTTGAGCACAACGTCCTCGCAGGCCTCGCGCAATTCCGGATCGAGGTCGTCATAGACCGCCATCTGCCCAGCATTGACGATGCCCATGTCCATGCCAGCTTTGATGGCGTGATACAGGAACACCGAATGCATCGCCTCGCGCACGCGCTCATTGCCGCGGAACGAGAATGACAGGTTCGACACGCCGCCCGAAACATGAACGTGCGGCAGGTTGGCGCGGATCCAGCGCGTCGCCTCGATGAAGTCGACGCCGTAATTGTTGTGCTCCTCCATGCCGGTGGCGATGGCGAAGATGTTCGGGTCGAAGATGATATCCTGCGGCGGAAATCCGACCTGGTTGACCAGGATGTCGTAGGCGCGCTTGCTGATGGCGGTCTTGCGCTCGAACGTGTCGGCCTGGCCCTTCTCGTCGAAGGCCATGACAACAACGGCGGCGCCATGCCGGCGCACGACCTTGGCGTGCGCGATGAACGCTTCTTCGCCTTCCTTCATCGAGATCGAATTGACCACCGCCTTGCCCTGCAGGCACTTCAGGCCGGCCTCGATCACGCTCCACTTGGAGCTGTCGATCATTATCGGCACGCGGGCGATGTCGGGCTCGGCGGCGATCAGCTTCAGGAACGTGTCCATCGCCAGCTGCGAGTCGAGCAGGCCTTCGTCCATGTTGACGTCGATGATCTGCGCGCCGCTGTCGACTTGCTGGCGCGCGACCTCGACCGCGGCGGTGTACTCGCCCTCGAGGATGAGTTTCTTGAAGCGCGCCGAACCGGTGATGTTGGTGCGC
>JAQSCR010000266.1 GCA_029945495.1 Pseudolabrys sp.
GGCCTCGACCTCGACGCTGACATGCGGCTCGCGCACATAACCTTGCTTGAGCCGGTCGGCGATCGCGCGCGACAATTGCTGGGTGGTGGCGCCGCGCGCCGGCACCGTACCGACCAAAGGCAGGTTGACGTTGCCGCCGGCGTCGACGGTGTAACTGTTGGTGATGCCGTCCTGGCCGAACACCACGACGCGCAGCTTGTCGCCGGAATCGAGTGTGTAGTCGGGCGCATAAGCGGCCGGCGCGGAGGCGTAGGCATTCTGCGGCGCGATATAGGGACCGCCGACCGGCGCGGCCGCTTGCGGCCCGCCATATTGCGCAATGTAAGGCTGCTGCACTTGCGGCTGCGCGTAAGTTGGCGCGGCGCGGTGTGAAGTAAACAGTCCGCGTCCACTGCTCGGCGCGCTGCGCAGTTGCGCGGCGGGCGGTTGATAGGCCGGCTGGGCATATTGCGGCGGGGCGTAGGCTTGTTGCGCATAGGCCGGCGACGTCGAATACAGGCCGCGCGAATTGCTCGGCGCGGGCCGCGGCGCGTCAGGCTGCTGCGCATATTGCGGCTGGGTGAATTGCTGCTGCTGGGTAATTACCGGCACCGGCTGGCCGGTCTGCGGATCCATGATGTAATAAGTCTGCGCCGGCTCGCGCATGCAGCCGCTGACCGCGAGTGCGGTCAAAACGGCGAGTAGGATTGGGATTCCCCGCATCAAGCAATTCCGGGCGACTGGCTGAAACTCACGCCCGATTAACGCTTTATATGGTTAAGAAAGTCTGACCGGCGGGCTATTTGCCACAAATACCAACGGCCGCCCCGGGGGGCGGCCGCGCCGTATTCGGAGCTCTGGCCGGGTCTTAGGCGCTGGCGCCTTGCGCCGCCTTCACCCCGGTGCCGATCGGGCACGACACGCCGGTGCCGCCCAACCCGCAATAGCCGAAGGGGTTCTTGGCCAGATACTGCTGGTGATAGTCCTCGGCGAAGTAGAATTCCGGCGCATCGACGATCTCGGTGGTGATGGCGCCGTAACGCTTGGCCTTGAGTTCCCTCTCGTACATCGCCTTGGAGGCCTCGGCCGCCTTCTTCTGGTTGGCCGTGAAGGCATAGATGCCCGAGCGATACTGGGTGCCGACGTCGTTGCCCTGGCGCATCCCTTGCGTCGGGTCGTGGCTTTCCCAGAAGGTCTTGAGCAGTTGTTCGTAGGAAATCTTCTTCGGGTCATAGACCACCAGCACCACCTCGTTGTGGCCGGTGCGTCCCGAGCAGACTTCCTCATAGGTCGGGTTGGGCGTCAGGCCGCCGGCGTAGCCGACCGCGGTGACATGAACACCATCACCTAATTCCCAGAACTTGCGCTCCGCGCCCCAGAAGCAGCCAAAGCCAAACAGCGCCTTCTCGAAGCCTTCCGGATAGGGGCTTTTGAGCGCGTGGCTGTTGACGAAATGCGTCGCGGCGGTGCGGATTTCAGTGGCGCGGCCGGGCAGCGCCTGTTCCTTCGAGGGCAGCGAAACCTTCTTGAAGCCGAACATGATTTTGGTTCTCCCCAAATTGATAGCCGCAATATAAACGTCCGCCCCGCCCTTCGAAACGGCGGGGCCGATCACGTCTCGGACAGGCGCTTGCACGCCGCCGTCACGCAATCGGGAACGTCAGCGCGCGTAACCGATCAGCGGCTTTTTGCGGCGGCCCATCAGGATGCACAGGATGCCGAAGGCGCCGAGCAGCGCCCAGCTCGGCGCGCTCAGAATCGTCACCGCGCCCGGGTCCCACAACAGGCCGCCGGCATAAGGCGATAACAGCGGCTGCAGCTTGGCCAGGCTGGCGCCATTGACGAGCTGCCAGAGGTCACGGACGCTGGTCAGATAGATATTGTTGCCGGCAATCGATTTGGTGCCGTCATAGATGACCAGGATAAAGGCCGCGGCCAGGCAGAAAAGGCCGATAACGCGGAGCAAAAAGCGAATCATGGGGTCTTCTTATCGGCTCATGACGGCTCAATTCGGCCACCCGGGAGGGACCCGATTAGCCCGCGCCGCGCTTCGGTTCAACCTTTGCATGCCAGCCCGGCGCTGTCGCGGCGCCGTCGCGGCTTGAGCTTAGGCTTGTCCTTGTCTAGAGCATACGCACGATTCTGTCCGAAAATGGCCTCCCGCCTTTCGGGATATTGCGCCTTTCCGCCGCATGATCTCATGCGCTAACGTCCCGCCGCCGGGCAGTCCGGCTGCGTCATGGTTGAATTGTCCGCGGTCGAAAAATCGGCCGCGTCATGGAGTAAAAATGTCCTCAAAGCCCCCCGGCCGTACCCGCCCGACTTTCACCGATCAAGAAGCCC
The DNA here is from genome assembly GCA_029945495.1 of Pseudolabrys sp. Classification (GTDB taxonomy): domain Bacteria; phylum Pseudomonadota; class Alphaproteobacteria; order Rhizobiales; family Xanthobacteraceae; genus Pseudolabrys. The sequence continues at coordinate 2,323 of JAQSCR010000266.1, forward strand.
TGCAATTTCACAGCGTCGGCCGGCCCGGCAAGCTTGAGGTCATCGCTACCAAGCCGATGGCGACGCAGCGCGACCTGTCATTGGCCTATTCGCCCGGCGTCGCCGTGCCGGTGCTGGCCATCGCCGAGGACCCGGACCTGGCCTACGACTACACGTCCAAGGGCAACCTGGTCGGGGTGATCTCCAACGGCACCGCGATCCTGGGCCTCGGCAATCTCGGCGCCCTGGCCTCCAAGCCGGTGATGGAAGGCAAGGCGGTGCTGTTCAAGCGGTTCGCCGACGTCGACGCCTTCGACATCGAGCTGGACACCG
>JAQSCR010000267.1 GCA_029945495.1 Pseudolabrys sp.
ACCGACATTTTCGGCTATTTCGCCGGCCGTGCCATCGGCGGGCCGAAATTGTTGCCCGGCGTCAGCCCGAAGAAAACCTGGTCGGGCGCGATTGCCGGCACGCTCGGCGCGATGATTGTCGCCGTTGGCATCGCCAGCCTGTTCGGATCGTTCCACGCTGGGACGGTTGCGGTGGTCGCGCTGCTGCTTTCGGTCTGCGCGCAGATCGGCGACCTGTTCGAGTCTTTCGTGAAACGCCAATTCGGCGCCAAGGACTCCAGCCAGCTCATTCCGGGCCATGGCGGCGTGATGGACCGGCTCGACGGCTTCTGGGCCGCGGCGCTCGCCGGCTGTCTGATCGGGGTTCTGCGCGGCGGTGTCGGCGATGCGGCGCGCGGTCTGCTGATATGGTGAGAGCATGAGCGCGATCGCCGCCACCAAAACCAAGTCCCAGGCCAAGTCGATGCCGGCGCCGTTGTCGGGCGATGCGCCGCGCAGCGTCACCATTCTCGGCGCCACCGGCTCGATCGGCGCCAGCACCGTCGATCTGATCAAACGCAACCCGACGCACTATCGGGTCGAATGCGTCGCCTCCGGCCGCCATGTCGCCGCGCTGGCGCAAATTGCACGCGATGTCGGCGCGCGCATCGCGGTCGTCGCCGATCCGGATCGTTACGGCGCATTGCAGGAGGCGTTGGCCGGCAGCGGCATCGCAGCCGCGGCGGGTGAGGCGGCCTTGATCGAAGCGGCGCTCTATCCGGCCGACTGGGTCATGGCGGCGATCTCGGGCGCGGTCGGCCTGAAGCCGACCATGGCGGCGATCGAGCGCGGCGTCACCGTCGCGCTCGCCAACAAAGAGTGCCTGGTATGCGCCGGGTCCTTGTTCATGCGCCGCGCGGCAGCCTCCGGCGCGACCGTGCTACCGGTCGACAGCGAGCACAATGCGCTGTTCCAGGCGCTGGGCGCGGGACGGCGCGAGGACGTGCGGCGTGTCATTCTGACCGCGTCGGGCGGACCGTTCCGCACCTGGTCGCTGGAAGCGATCAAGCATGCGACGCCGGAACAGGCGCTGCGTCATCCGAATTGGTCGATGGGGCCGAAAGTCACGATTGATTCCGCCAGCCTGATGAACAAGGGCCTCGAGTTGATCGAAGCGCATCACCTGTTCGCGCTGCCGCCGGACGAAATCGACGTGCTGGTGCATCCCCAATCGGTGGTGCATGGGCTGGTCGAATTCCGTGACGGCTCGGTGGTGGCGCAACTCGGGCCGCCCGATATGCGGGTTCCGATCGCGCATTGCCTGGCCTGGCCGGCGCGGATCGATGGCCCGGCGCCGCGGCTCGACCTGGCCGCCTTGCGCGAGCTGACATTCGAGGATCCCGACCTAGTGCGGTTCCCGGCTCTCGCGCTCGCCCGGCAGGCCATGGAAAGAGGCGGAGCGGCCCCGACCGTGCTGAACGCGGCCGACGAGGTCGCGGTCGCCGAGTTTATCGCCGGGCGGATACCGTTCCTGGCGATTGCCACGTTGGTCGAGAAAACGCTGGAGGCGGCCGACAACCGCGGCATTTTGGCCGACCCAGCCGATATCGATGCGGCCTTGGCCGTTGACCATATTGCGAGAAGTTTGGCGCGAGACCTCTTGCTCAATAATGCCGTAAAGGCATCCTAGTAAGCTTTCGGTAATATTGATGACGGCCTTATGGCCTGGGACGGCGAGGGATTGTAATGGGTACCGGTATCTTGGCGAGCTTGGGCGCATTCGGCGGCGGCGTTGCCGGCTATGTTGTGCCGTTCCTGTTCGTGCTGACCGTCGTCGTGTTCTTCCATGAGCTCGGCCATTTCCTGGTGGCGCGCTGGTGCGGCATCAAGGTGCTGGTGTTCTCGCTCGGCTTCGGTCCCGAGATCGTCGGCTTCAACGACAAGCACGGCACGCGCTGGAAGCTGTCGGCCATTCCGCTCGGTGGCTATGTGAAATTCTTCGGCGACGATAATGCCGCCAGCGTGCCCGACCATGCGGCCGCCGCGACCATGACCGAGGCCGAGCGCAACGACAGTTTTATTCACAAGCCGGTGGGCTCGCGCGCCGCCGTGGTGGCGGCCGGGCCGATCGCCAATTTCATCCTGGCGATTGCGATTTTCGCCGGCATTTTCATGATTTCCGGCAAGCAGACCACCACCGCGCGGGTCGATGCGGTGCAGGATGGCAGCGCCGCGCAAGCAGCAGGGTTCAGGGCCGGCGATCTGGTCCTGTCCATCAATGGCAGCAGGATCGACAGCTTCTCCGACATGCAGCGCATCGTCAGCATCAGCGCCGGTGAACCGCTGAGCGTCGAGGTCGAGCGCGGCGGCGTGCCGGTCACGCTCACAGCCGTGCCGCAGATGCGGGAGCTGAAGGATAATTTCGGCAATGTGCACCGGCTCGGCGTCCTCGGCATCAGCCGCTCGATGGCCGCCGGCGACATCAAGACCGAGAAAATGGGGCCGCTAACGGCGGTGGTGGCGGGGGCCCAGGAGACCTGGTTCGTCGTTGACCGCACGCTGTCCTATATCGGCGGGATTTTTGCCGGGCGCGAGGCCGCCGACCAGCTGGGCGGGCCGATTCGAATTGCCCAGGTGTCGGGACAGGTGGCGACCGCCGGATTCA
>JAQSCR010000268.1 GCA_029945495.1 Pseudolabrys sp.
CAAATCGGCAGGTACCGGAACAGCCTTGCCGTTAACGCCAACCGAATTCCAGATCTTGGTGAACAGCTTGTAGAGCCCAATCCGCGGCGAGGCCGATTTCGCCAGGATCGATGGATCCGCGATCAAGGCCTCCAGCGTGGCGGCAACATAGGCATCGCCGGACTGCTGACTACCGGTCAGAGCCCGTGCATAGCGACGGAGATAGGGCAAATGCCCAGCAACGGCTTCAGAAATGGACAAAAGAGACCCTCCCGCGTGAGACCGGAACCATCCCGGCCGACCTAACGACCCCCGGCTCGGATAAGCATATCGTTCGGGGAGGAAACCCCCCGGCCAGAAAAAGGTTCCACGGCTCTGGAACTAAATAGCCGCTCACGCATTACTGAACATAGACCGTTGTAAGGGCTCGATTTTTTACCAATCGAGAGCCGCGAGAGAGCTCATGAAAGACCGGAAACCTGAATCGGAACCGTCAATGACAGAAGCCGCCCCACCCGCCCCCAAGGGGCCCAGCGCCAAGCTTGGGCGCGACATTCAGGCGAAGATCGGTCAGCAACTGCGAACCATGTATGACGAGGTGGTCAAACAGGGGGTTCCGGACCGTTTCACTGAGCTGCTCAACCAACTGGGCGCTGGCGACCAGAAAGGAAAGCGGTAATGGCAATTGATACCCCTGTCCGCGAATCCATTCTTGCCGCGATACCGAGTCTGCGCGCTTTTGCGATCTCGCTGTGCGGGAACGTGGATCGCGCCGATGACTTGGTGCAGGAAACGATGCTGCGCGCGCTGGCCAATATCGACTCGTTCCAGCCCGGCACCAATATGCCGGCGTGGCTGTTCACGATCCTGCGCAATCATTTCCGCTCGGAATATCGCAAGCGCCGCCGCGAAGTCGAAGACGTCGACGGCCGTTATACCGAGGGTCTCAAATCGCAGCCGGAGCAGCAGGGGCACATCGATTTGCGAGAATTCCGCGAGGGCCTCATGCAGTTGCCGGAAGACCAGCGCGAAGCGCTCATTCTGGTCGGCGCTTCCGGGTTTTCCTACGAAGAGACCGCCCATATCTGCGGCTGCGCGGTCGGTACCATCAAGTCACGCGTCAATCGCGCACGCACGCGACTAGCCACGATTTTGGCGATCGATAACATTGGCGAGTTCGGCCCGGACAATGAGACACGCGCCGTGCTGGCGCGCGGCGGTGAGTAGCCGAACGGCGCTTCCCGCCGCTCCGTGACGCCACATTAATCCCGCCCTATTGCCGCTCATCTTCGATCGGATTGCGCAGGATACCAATGCCCTCGACCTCGGACTTTTGCAGCGGCACTACTGACCAGCCTATCGACAATTTCCGGATATCCCACACTATCAGGCCGTCGACGGATCGCGGTTTGATCGGAGGCCGGCCGCTGCGTAAGGCTCTGCCGCGCGGGTCCGTCCTACACTTCGCCGGATAGCCGTGTCTTTTCAGCGCGCTTCGTCGGGTTTGCCAGCGCCTAGCAAAAGCGTGTCGTTGTAACGCTCGATGCAGGTGCGCAGGACCTCGTCGCCCGGCCGGGTCCACCAATCCTTGGCCGAAAAAATCTCGATTTCGGTGTACCCCTTGTAACCGGCTTTCTCGATCCAGCCGCGGATCCGCGGCAAGTCGACGACGCCGTCGCCAGGCATGCCGCGGTCGAGCAAGAGATCCTTGGTCGGCACCAGCCAATCGCAGATGTGATAACCGAGAATGCGTTTTTCGGCCCCCGCTCGCGCGATCTGTGCCTCCAACTCCGGGTCCCACCAGACGTGATAGACGTCGATGGCGACACCGACATCGTCACCGAGTTGCCCGGCCATATCAAGCGACTGCTTCAGCGTGTTCACGCAAGCGCGGTCACCGGCATACATAGGATGCAACGGCTCGATGGCGAGCGGTATCCTGCTGGCGCGCGCATGCGGCAGCAGTGCGGCGATGCCGTCGGCCACCATCTGCCGCGCCCCGCCAATGTCCCGCGAGCCCTGCGGCAGGCCGCCGACCACCAGCACCAGACATTCGGCGCCAAGCGCGGCCGCTTCATCGACCGCGCGCTTGTTGTCGTCGATGGCCGCCTGACGGCCGGCAGCATCGGCGGCCGGAAACATGCCGCCGCGGCAATAGCCGGAGACGCGCATACCGTTGTCCTTGATTGCCTTCACCGCGACATCGAGCCCGACGGTCGCCACCTGATCGCGCCACGGATCGACGCAGGTGATGCCATGCCGCGCGCAGGCCTCCACGGCTTCGACGAGATTCCATTGCTGGCGCACGGTCGCCAGATTGATCGACAGGCCTTCGGTTCGCATTGTCACTCCGCGTTCGGGCTAGCAGCCATTGAATTCCAGTCAGGCAGCACGGCACTGGCCAACCCATTGGCCTGCGCGATGGACCGCAGCGATACCGCGCCGTTCTGAATGTTCAATCGGGCCCGGCCATTGTCGGCGCGTCGGTAAAGATCGCCGTGGCCGGCCAGATAGGCGTCCTGCTCGGTCTGCAACGCGCCCGCCATGCCGTCGACGTAATGATGGCCGTTGCGCTCGACATGGGTGGCGCCGATCAGCGAGGCCAGCAGCAAATCCTGCTGTACGGCGATGCCGCCTTGCGTC
>JAQSCR010000269.1 GCA_029945495.1 Pseudolabrys sp.
TGCAAGCCAGGCTCAAGGCCTGCAATGCGGAAAAAAACGAAGCCATTGCCATTGTCGGCATGGGCTGCCGGTTTCCGGGTGGGGCGGACAGCCCCGAGGCTTTTTGGCAGCTGCTGAACGACGGTCGCGATGCGATCACCGAGGTGCCGCCGGAGCGCTGGGACATCGATGCCTATTACGATGCCGACCCCGATGCGCCGGGCAAGATGAATACCCGCTATGGCGGCTTTATCGAGCGCGTCGATGAATTCGATGCGCGCTTTTTCGCCATTTCGCCGCGCGAGGCGGTGTCGATGGACCCGCAACAACGCCTGCTGCTCGAGGTCGCCTGGGAAGCGCTGGAATATGCCAATATCCCGCCCGACAGTGTCTATGGCAGCGCCACCGGGGTGTTTGTCGGCATTATCGGCCAGGATTATGCGCAGCGCCTGTTCGCACCCGGCTATCTTGACAAGATCGATGCCTATGTCGGGACCGGCGCGTCGCAGGGCGTGGCGGCGGGGCGTTTGTCCTATGCGCTGGGCCTGACCGGGCCGAGTTTCAGTGTCGATACGGCCTGCTCTTCGTCGCTGGTGACTTTGCATTTGGCCTGCGAGAGTCTGCGCCGTAAGGAATGCGATCTGGCCTTGTCCGGCGGGGTGAACCTGATCCTGGAGCCGGGGCTCAATGTTAATTTCTCGAAAGCGCGGATGATGGCGCCCGATGGCCGCTGCAAGTCTTTCGACAGCGCTGCGGACGGCTATGTGCGCGGCGAAGGCTGCGGCATGCTGGTGCTGAAACGCTTATCCGATGCGCTGGCCGCGGGCGATCAGGTGCTGGCCGTGGTACGCGGTTCGGCGCTTAACCAGGACGGCCCGAGCGGCGGCTTGACGGTGCCCAGCGGCCCGTCGCAGGAACAGGTGGTTCGGCAGGCGTTGGTCAATGCGGGCATTACGCCGGATGCGGTCAGTTATATCGAGGCCCACGGCACCGGCACAGCGCTGGGCGATCCGATTGAATTGGGCGCTTTGGATGCGGTCTTTAGCGCTTCGCATTCGGCGGCGAATCCGTTGTATTTGGGCTCGGTCAAGACCAATGTCGGCCATTTGGAAGCCGCCGCCGGGGTGGCCGGGATCATCAAGCTGGTGCTGGCGCTCCGGCATGACTGCCTGCCGCGCCATCTGCATTGCGGCAACCCGACCTCGCGCTTTTCCTGGGCCGACAAGCCGTTGCGCATCCTGCACGAGCCGCAAGCCTGGCCGCGCGGCGAACAGCCGCGTATCGCCGGCATCAGCAGTTTCGGCTTCAGCGGCACCAATGCCCATATCGTTATTGAAGAAGCGCCGCAGCCGGTGCGCCATCAGGCCGACGAGAGCGAAACAACTTCCGGTTCCGCGGCCATTGCCGCGACTGCGCAGCAGCTGTTGGTGTTGAGCGCCCGCTCCGGCCCCGCGCTGCTGGCTTTGGCGCAACGTTACCGGGATTATCTTCGGGCTCACCCGGACACCGCTCCGGTCGACCTGTGCGGCAGCGCCGCCACCGGCCGCACTCATTTCCCCCATCGCTTGGCGCTGAGCGCCGCCTCGGCCGCCGGCTTTGCCGAAGGCCTGGAAGCGTTTATCGACGGTAACGCCGCCGGCCGGGTTAGCCATAACACGCCCGGCGCGGCAGTGCCTGTCCTGGCCTTCCTGTTTACCGGTCAAGGCGCGCAATATCCCGGCATGGGCCAACGGCTTTACCAAACCCAGCCGGTGTTCCGCCGGGCTATCGACCATTGCGCCGAGCGGCTCCAGCCTTGGTGCGATGTGCCGCTGTGCGAACTGCTGTTTGACACCGAAACCGACCGTCTCGACCGGACCGGTTATACACAACCGGCGCTGTTCTGTCTCGAGTATGCATTGTCCGAACTGTGGCAAGCCCAGGGCGTCCGGCCCGATGCGGTCGTGGGCCACAGCGTCGGCGAATACGTGGCCGCCTGTGTGGCCGGGGTGTTCAGCCTGGACGATGCGCTCAAACTGCTGGCTGCCCGCGCCCGCCTGATGCAGGCCTTGCCCGCCGGCGGCGCAATGGCCGCGGTTTTTGCCGGTGAAGCGCGGGTTGCCCAAGCCCTGGCAGGGCACGACCGCTTAGCCATCGCCGCGGTCAACGGTGCCGACAACGTGGTGATCTCGGGCGATGAGACCGCCCTCAACCAAGTGCTGGACGCGCTGCAAGCGGAACAGATCGGCCATCGCAAGCTAAGCGTATCGCACGCCTTCCACTCGCCGCTGATGGAACCGATGCTGGCGGAATTCGCCAAGATTGCCGCCGAAGTGCGCTACCAGGCCCCGCTGCTGCCGTTAATTTCCAATGTCACCGGCCGACTGATCGGCGAGGACATCGCCACGCCGGCCTATTGGGTCGAGCATATCCGCAGACCGGTGCGCTTTGCCGACAGCATCGACTCCTTGCGCCACCGGCACTGCCAACTGTTGCTGGAACTCGGCCCCAACCCGGTACTGCTGGGCATGGCCCGTCACGGCTGCCCCGACGCGATACTGATCCCCAGTTTACGGCAACAAACCGCCGACGACGAACAGTTCCTGCGCGCGCTCGGCGACTTGTTCGTGCAGGGCGTCGCCATCGACTGGAACGCCGTTTA
>JAQSCR010000270.1 GCA_029945495.1 Pseudolabrys sp.
CCTGAAGTTTGATCGATCCTTCCTGTGTGGGGGTATCGGCGTTCGGGACCAGTGCAATGGTGGGCGGGTTCGTCTCAGCCCGTCCGCTCCAGCGAAAAAATTCTTCCCCCTTGGGCAGGCGATGGGTCTCGGAGCCCAAGGCCGCCGAGAAATAATACTCAAGCGCGTCCACACCGGCCGGAATTTCAAAACGGAAGAACTCGCGGCCTCGCGGCACGCTCCCGCCCTCGACCCCGGCCTCGCCGAGACCTGGCTTCAAGGCGGATGTTTGCCAGGTTCCTCCTGGGCGCCGCCAATTGATCAGCGGTTTGGAGAGGGTTTGTCGCGATGCCTTCGCGATGTGCAGATCCAAGGTTGGGCTAGGCGCGCGGATGACGCGGATGGCGGGAGATTGCACCACAAACTCCCCGGTATCGGAAGAGGTGATCAAGATATCGGTGTTGCCTGGCCCCCCGCCGGATAACCGTGCGTGATTGAGGGCGAATTGCGCGCGATGCCAGCCGCGGCTTCCGCCCAGCGCGATCTCCCCACCGGTCTCAAGTGCACCATACGGCTTGGCAACGCTGTCGAATTCAACGCGCAGGTGCCGATTCGTGCCCGGGCCCGAATCCCAATACGCCACGTCGAGCGCAAGGTCGGCGTCGACGTTGTTCATGAGCAAATCATCGACGTCAAAGGCGAGTTGTCCGCCTTGGCTGCGGAGCGCCGGCTGCTGCTCGACGGTGACCGATTTGAAGCCGGTGCCGCGCCACTGGACGGGCCACATGGCGTGCGCCGGCAGGGAATCCTTCACTTGGGCGCCGCGACCAGGCAGATGGGCGAGCGGCGGCAGGGGAGGGGTCGACGAACCAGCAGCCCATGTTTGCTCAATTGAGGCGAGATAGGCCAAATCGCCGTCAAGGACCGCTAATTGCGATTCCCAGCGATAGGCCTGCGTGTGCATCCGCAGCGATTCGAGCAATGGTGCGTAGTGTTTGTCCGCTACTTCCGCCAGGCGCCGCCAATGTTCGCGCGCCCAAAGCAGATGATGCTTCGCGCTGGACAGTGACCGTGGGAAGGAGGTCAGCCGATACTCGGCCAGATTAAGTGCAGCCAAATAGCGTTCACCCGCGAAGCGCGCAAGTGAAGCGAGGGCGCGGGCGTCGAGATACATGCACTCGGCCTCATCAGTATTGGCGGTGGCCGCTGGCATCTTGCCCAGCAGTTCGTCGATGCGCGTCGCGATTGAGAACAATCGACCGGCCGTCGCCCGCGGGTCGGTGCGGCCGTCAGACTGGTCGGCAACCTCCGCCGCGGCCGCATCCGCGATGCTGCTCATCACGGTGGGGTCCATCGACTCGACCTTGAGTGAGGCTTCAAGGTTCGCAAAGGATTGCCGGCCGTTGAGATCAATAAAGTCAGGATTACCCGTCTCGAATTCCGGTGCCCACTCCCGGTGATCCGGGCTCAGCGCGATCGCCGTGCCTATGAGGGGCACCACCTGACTGGCGGTGGACAGGAGAGGAAAGAGCACCGCGCCGGCGGGACCAAATCGCTGCTCGAACATGCCGCGAAAAACCGTCGGTGCGACGCTTGGATCATACGCGAGCCGCCCCCACAGTTCATACCAGAACCAGTCGCGCTCCCAGGTCCACTTGAAGTAATGATGGCCGTCGGCGGGGTGGTAGCGGTCTGTCATCGGGTAGTAGGCACTCATCGGCTCCACGCTGTAGCCGGCGGCATCACCCAGCCGGCAGCTTTTGACGACACGCGCCACAAACTCGGGATCGCCCCAATGGAAAATGCGCAGGGTGCCGTTGGCGCGGACCTGGTAGACGAGTTTGAAGCCGCGCGGCTCGCTCGTATAGCCCTCGTAGGAATAGGTGGGATTGAAGCGCGTTGGGCTCGTGATCGCCTGATAGGGTGGGCCGAGTTGCTCGCCGTTATACTTCACCTCGATGTAGAAATCGCCGGGGAAGCCGCGCTTGATGGTCTCGATTTTGGGCCGCGTCGCGAGCCACGAGCGCGTGTATAGCTTGCCACGAAAGCCGCTCTCGGCGAGCGCCGCTAAGTAAGTCTTTTGGAAAAAATCTTCTGGCTGCCCTGATTCACCGATGCGAAAGCCATACATCCACAAACCGGGGCAACGTTCGAGCAATGCGCGTGAAGCCTGGTGCGTGTAACGGGCGAGGCGTGCACTATCGAAGCCGGCAAACATTTCACCCTTCGCCTCGTTTTTGCGACCCTGCACCGTGTAGTTCATGAGCGCCACGTTTACGCCATGGGCTTTCCCAATCGCGATGATGCGATTTAGCATCGCAAGATTCCGCTCCGTGGTCGCGCGACCGATCGACTGGCCGGGGAATTCGTCGAGGTGGACGAGATAGGGGTAGATGTTGGGAAAGTTCGTATCCACCAGGCCGTAGCCGGCGTGGAGATCGAGGATGTTATGCCGCGTCTGGGCCAGCATGGTGAAATAGCCTTGCCAGAAGTCCTCCTGAAAGAACCAGGACTGGGGATCGACGAGGGCATCCTCGAATAAGAATTGGTTCGCCGCACGGAAGGACAGGAATGGTTTTTCTATTGCGTCAGCGATGCCCGCGGGTGCGCCCGAC
>JAQSCR010000271.1 GCA_029945495.1 Pseudolabrys sp.
CGATGACATGCCCTTTGGTCATGACCGGGGCATGCAGCACCAGGCCCTGCTCGCCGTGCACGATATGGCTCCAGGTCAGGCCGAAATCGTTGTCGCGCAACCAGAACGGCGAATAAGCCTGCACCAGCGCATAAGTCGGCAACGCCTTGAGGTTGTCCTCGTAAACGAAGGCGAGCTCGTCGGCGTTCACCGGGTCCTGGCCTAGCCCCAAGCCGAGCGCATAAAGAATGCAGTCCTTCGGGCCGTAGCTTTGCTCGACCGGCGGAATCTTGAAGGACAGCAGTCTGTCGAGGTTGAGCGGCATCGTGAGCTTAAGCTAGCGCCCCCACACTTCGTCCGCCAGTTCGACGATCATGCGCAGTTTGGCCCATTGCTGCTCCTCGTCGAGCACGTTGCCCTCCTCGGTCGAGGCAAAGCCGCATTGCGGCGACAGGCAAAGCTGCTCGAGCGGGGCGAATTTCGCCGCCTCATCGATGCGGCGCTTCAGCTCGTCCTTGGATTCGAGCTTGCCGGATTTCGAGGTGACCAGGCCGAGCACCACCGTCTTGTCCTTCGGCAGCAGCCGCAGCGGTTCGAAATTTCCGGCGCGGGCGTCGTCATATTCCATGAAGAAGCCGTGCACGTTGATCTTGTTGAACAGGATTTCCTGCACCGCCTCGTAGCCGCCGGCGCCCATATAGGTCGATTTATAATTGCCGCGACACATATGCATGGTGATGGTCATGTCGGACGGAATATCCGACATCGCCACGTTGATGAGATCGGCGTAGCGCTCGCCGAGCTCTTCCGGATCGTCGCCGCGGTCCTTCATCTGCTGGCGGTATTTCGCATCGCACAGCATGGCGATGAACACTTCGTCGAGCTGCAGATAACGGCAGCCGGCGTCGGCGAAGCCACGCACGGCTTTTTTGTAGGCCTGGCCGAGATCGGCAAACAGCGATTCGCGCGTCGGATAGACGTTTCTGTCGACCGGCGGCTTGACCGGCCGGCCATACATCGCCGACGGCGCGGGAATCGTGATCTTCGCCGTCTGTCTGGTATGCGCGGCGAGGAATTTGAAATGCTCGATCATCGGATGATGCGCCGAGCCGAGCTTGCCGGTGACCTTGACGCCTTCGTTGCGCGTGGTGACCGCGGCGAAGGCGACGCCTGAGTCCATCACATGCTTCTCGGCGCCGTCGAGGCCCCAGAGAAAATCGAGATGCCACCAGGAGCGGCGGAATTCGCCGTCGGTGACGGACTTGAGGCCGACCTCTTCCTGCTTCTTGATGACGCGCTCGATCTCGCGGTCTTCCACCGCCTTCAGCGCGGCGGCGTCGATCTCGCCTTTGGCGAATTTGGTGCGCGCTTCCTTGAGCGCGGCGGGACGCAGCAGACTGCCGACGTGGTCGGCGCGGAACGGCGGTTTGGTGCGCGTGCTCATCTAACTTACCCCCACACTTCTTCGGACACTTCGACGATCATGCGCAGCTTGGCCCACTGCTCGTTTTCGGCCAGGATATTGCCGTCCTCGGTCGAGGCAAAGCCGCATTGCGGCGACAGGCATAGCTGCTCGAGCGGAATGAATTTGGCGGCCTCGTCGATGCGGCGCTTGAGCTCGTCCTTCGATTCGAGCCGGCCCGACTTCGACGTCACCAGGCCGAGCACCACCGTCTTGCCTTTCGGCACGAAGCGCAGCGGCTCGAAGCCGCCGGCGCGGTCCGAATCGTATTCCATGAAGTAGCCGTGCACGTTGATGGTGTTGAACAGGATTTCCGCCACCGGCTCGTAGCCGCCCGAGGCGACGAAGGTGGACTGGAAATTGCCGCGGCACAGATGCATGGCGATAGTCATGTCGGCGGGAATGTCCGACATCGCCGCGTTGATCATGCCGGCATAGATCATCGGCAGGCTGGAAGGATCGTCGCCGCGGCGGGCGACCTGCTCGCGCAGCTTCGGATCGCACAGATAAGTGAAATTGACCTCGTCGAGCTGCAGATAGCGGCAACCGGCGTCGGCAAAGGCGCGCACGGCCTTGGCATAGGTGGCGCCGAGGTCGCGGTAGAATTCGCCCATGTCGGGATAGATACTTTCCGGCACGGCGTCGCGGCCATAACGGAAATGCAGACTGGACGGCGAGGGTATCGTCATCTTCGGCGTCGCGCGCGTATGCGCCTTGACGAACTTGAAATGTTCCAGCATCGGGTGGCCGGAAAACGTGCCGAGCGGGCCCACGACGCGCAGCATCATCGGCTTGGGATTGACGCCCTCGAACTTGATCTTGCGCTCGCCGAGATAGGCTTCGACGCCGTCGAGCTGGCCGAGGAAATCGTAGTTCCAGAAAGCGCGGCGGAATTCGCCGTCGGTGACCGACTTGAGGCCGATGTCTTCCTGCTTCCTGATAATGCCGGCGATCTCGCGGTCTTCGACGTCCTTCAACACCTCGGCGGCGATCTCGCCCTTCTCGCGTTGCGCGCGCGCCTGTTTGAGCGACGCGGTGCGCAACAGGCTGCCGACATGGTCGGCGCGGAACGGAGGCGATTGACGCAACGTCACTAGCCCCAAACCTCTTTCGACACTTCAACGATCATGCGCAGCTTGGCCCACTGCTCGTCCTCGGCCAGCACATTGCCTTCCTCGGTTGAGGAAAAGCCACACTGCGGCGACAGGCAAAGCTGCTCGAGTGCGACATATTTGGTGGCCTGGTCGATGCGGCGCTTGATGTCGTCCTTGGACTCGAGCGTACCGCTCTTGGAGGTGACCAGGCCCAGCACCAGTTGCTTGTCGCCTTTCGGGAAATAACGCAACGGTTCGAAGCCGCCGGCGCGATCGGTGTCGTATTCGAGGAAGTAGCCGTCGAGATTGGTCTTGCCGAGCAGATGCTCGGCGACGAATTCGTAGCCGCCTTGCGCGATCCAGGTCGAACGGAAATTGCCGCGGCAGGAGTGCATGGTGATCGCCATGTCGGCCGGCTTGTCCTTGAGCGCCGCATTGGTCACGCGCGCATAGATTTCCGGCAACTTGTCGGGATCGTCGCCGCGCGCCTTCGAGCCCTCGCGTTCCTTCGGATCGCACATCATCGCCCAGGCGGTGTCGTCGAGTTGCAGATAGCGGCAGCCGGCGTCGTAGAAGGCGCGGATTGCCCTCTGCCAGGCCTTGCCGACATCGTCGAAGAACACGTCGAGATCGGGATAGGCCTCCGTGCTCACCATTTTTCGGCCTTGCCGGAAGTGGAAGGTTGACGGTGCCGGGATCGTCATCTTCGGCGTAACGTTGCAATGAGCCTTCAGGAACTTGAAATGGTCGAGATGCGCATGGCCGGCGAATTCGACCTTGCGGTTGATCTTGATGGCCTCGCTCTTGGTTTCGATGCCGTGAAATTTGATTGGCGGTCCAACGACGAGGTCGACGCCCTGCAGGCCACGGAAGAAATCGAAATGCCACCAGGAGCGGCGGAACTCGCCGTCGGTGGCGAGCTGCAGGCCGATCTCTTCCTGCTTCTTGACGACCTTGATGATCTCGCGGTCTTCGATCTCTTTTAATGCGGCGGCGGTGATGTCGCCTGTGGCGTGCTTGGCGCGCGCGTCCTTGAGCACGGCGGGGCGCAGCAGGCTGCCGACATGATCGGCGCGGAACGGCGGCGATTTGCGTTGCGACATGATTCACTCCCGGATTTTATTGATCTTCCGGCCGGGCTTGTCCCGGCTCGTTTTCATCTGTCCTTTATATTCGAAGGACGGCGAGCCACAAGCGCATTGGCCCTTCGTTTTCGGCGTGCCACGCGCGCGTTTTCGCGCGGCTCGACGGAGCATATCGAGCCGGACGGGACGACCGATAAAGTCACCCCGCCCGCTCGGTTACGGCGCTACTTGCCCCAGACGTCCTTCGAGATCTCGATGATCTCCTTGAGCTTGGCCCACTGCTCGTCATAGGCCAGCGTATTGCCTTCCTCGGTCGAGGCAAAACCGCACTGCGGCGACAGGCAGAGTTGCTCGAGTGCGACGAACTTCTCGGCTTCCTTGATGCGCTTCTTGATATCCGCGGTCGGCTCCAGCGTGCCGATCTTCGAGGTAATGAGACCGAGCACGACCTGCTTGTGGCCTTTCGGCAGAAAGCGCAGCGGTTCGAAGCCGCCGGCGCGGTCGGTGTCGTATTCGAGGAAGTAGCCGTCGTAATTGCACTTGGCCAACAGGCTCTCGGCCACCGGTTCGTAGCCGCCCGACGAAATGAAGGTCGAACGGAAATTACCGCGGCAGACATGGGTGGTGATGGTCATGTCGGCGGGCTTCGCCTCGAGCGCCTTGTTGATCATCTTGGTGTAGCTGTCCTGCAGATGATCGACATCGAGGCCGCGGTCGCGCGCCTTCTTCAGCTCTTCTTCCGAGCACAGATAGGCCCAAGCGGTGTCGTCGAACTGCAGATAGCGGCAGCCGGCGTCGTAAAACGCCTTGATCGCCTTCTGATAAGCGATCGCCAGATCGTCGAAGATCGCGTCGCGGCTGGCATAGGCGTTTTTCTCGACGGCATCCGGCTCGAGGCGGAAATGCATCACGCCCGGCGACGGGATCGTCATCTTCGGCGTCACCTTGGTGTTCGCCTTGAGGAACTTGAAATGCTCGAGCATCGGATGATTGGAGAAGCCGATCTTGCCGGTGACGTGGATCGACCTCGCCTTGGTCAGGACGCCCTGGAACTGAATGCCCTTACCGGCGATGATCTCGACGCCGTCGAGCCCGCCGAAGAAGTCGTAGTGCCACCACGAGCGGCGGAACTCGCCGTCGGTGGCAAGTTGCAGGCCAATGCCTTCCTGCTGCTTGATGACCTTGACGATCTCGGCGTCTTCGACGGCCTTGAGCTGGGCATCGGTGATCTCGCCCTTCTCGTGCTTGGCCCGCGCCTCTTTGATCGGCGCGGTGCGCAGGAAGCTGCCGACATGGTCGGCGCGGAAGGGCGGTTTGGTTCGTTGCATGAATGCCTCGTTACTGTGCTTGCTGGTTGGAATCTAACATTAATAGAGACCGGTTGCGACCGGCCGGCGGATGAGCACGGCTCCGGGCACGAGGTCGCGCGTGCCTTGATTGCGGAGAGCCAATTGCAGGTTTCGATGCGCCAGGCGCGCGTGTTCGCGCATCAACGCCTCGGCGCGGGCGCCCTCGCGCGCTTCGATGGCACGGGTCACGCAGTGATGATGGTCCTGCGCGATGATGAGAATCCGGCGCGCTTCCGGCAGCATCGCCTGAACCATGACAAAGCCGCTCGGCGAGGCGAACGGCAGATTAAGCGCCCGCTCGATCTGGCGCAGCAGGACCGGGCTATCGGCGGCGCTGATCAGCAGCGCGTGAAAATGCGCGTTGATTTCGACATATTCCGAGAAATCGTCGACCGAGAGGGTCGGCCGGGCGACCAGCGCGTCGAACTGCTGGAGATTGTCTTTCAGTTCGGCCAGCACCGAACCCTGCACGCCGCGTTCGGCGGCGATCCGCGCCGCGAAACCTTCCAGCGTTCCGCGCAGCTCGATGGCATCGTAGATATCGCGTTCGGAAAACGCCTTGATGGCAAAACCGCCGGATGGGATCGCTTCGAGAAAGCCTTCCTCCTCGAGGCGGACCAGCGCCATCCGGATCGGCGTGCGCTACATGCCGAGCCGGTCGACGATCGACAGCTCGGAGATGCGGTCGCCCGGCTTTAGGTCGCCGGACAGGATCAGGTCACGCAGGGCAAGCTGCGCCTTGACGGTCTGCGACGACGAGCGTTCGCCTTCGGCCGTATGGAGCGACACCTGCTTCTCCCTATTTCGTGCGCGGTCCTTGAGGACCCACGGAATTCATGCTGTATACAGCAAATAGCCGGGGTGCCGCCAGAGCAATCCTAAAGTGGGCAGAATCCCGCAGATTCGGCAATATTTTGGCAAGTAATTAGATTTTTCGACCTTCTGCCGAAGATCATGTATACAACTTCGCACGGAAATTAAGACCGGCCCTATCCAGGCCAAGAAACCACCGTAGCCGTGTGGCGAGCCGTCAGGCGGTTCTGTATCGACCGAAACGTCCAGGGAGTGACCTCAAATGACCAAGAACCTCGAAGAAAAGATTAAAGCATCGGGCGACATTGTCTCGATGCTGCGCAATTCGCAGATCGGCGCCTATGTCTATCCGGTGGTGGCGCCGGAATTCACCAACTGGCGTGACGAACAGGGCGCCTGGCGCAACAGCTGCGTTCTGTTCGATCAGTCGCACCACATGGTCAACCTCTTCATCGAGGGACCGGATACCGTCAAGCTCTTGTCCCACCTGTCGACCAACTCGTTTAAGAATTTCAGCATCGACCAGGCCAAGCAGTTCGCGCCGGTCACGCCCTATGGCCACGTGATTGGCGACGGCATCCTGTTCTATCTCGCCGAAAACAGCATGGTCTATGTCGGCCGCAATCCGGCGGCGAACTGGATCGAATTCCACGCCAAGACCGGCGGCTACAACGTCAAGACGACCTATGACGACCGCTCGCCATCGCGCCCGATGGGTAAGCCGGTGACCCGCAGCTTCTACCGCTACCAGATCCAGGGTCCGAACGCGCAGGACGTGATCAAGAAGCTCAACGGCGGCACCATGCCGGACATCAAGTTCTTCCGCATGGGCTACATCACCATCGCCGGCCGCAAGGTTCGCGCGTTGCGCCACGGCATGGCCGGCGCGCCCGGTCTCGAAGTGTGGGGCCCCTACGCCGAAGGCGACGAAATTCGCGCCGCGATCCTCGAAGCCGGCAAGGACGCCGGCATCGTGCAGGTCGGCGCCCGCGCCTATGCCACCAACACGCTGGAATCCGGCTGGATCCCCTCGCCGGTCCCGGCGATCTACACCGGCGACAAGCTCAAGGCCTACCGCGAGTGGCTGCCGATCTCGAGCTACGAAGCCAATGCCGGCCTTGGCGGCAGCTTCGTATCGAAGAACGTCGAGGACTATTACACGACGCCTTATGAACTCGGCTACAACACCTTCACCAAGTTCGACCATGACTTCATCGGCATGGAAGCGCTGCAGGCGATGGAAGGCAAGAACAAGCGCAAGAAGGTGACGTTCGCCTGGGAAGACGACGATGTGAACCGCATCAACGCGTCGATGTTCGCGCCGGCCGGCCAGAACTACAAGTTCATCGATCTGCCGCTGTCGAACTACGCCTCGTCGTCGTTCGACGCGGTGATGAGCGGCGGCAAGAAGGCCGGCGCTTCGATGTTCTCGGGCTACAGCTTCAACGAACGCAAGATGCTGTCGCTCGGCTTCGTCGAGGAGGAATTCGCCAAGCCCGGCACCGAACTGACTTTGGTCTGGGGCGAAGAAAACGGCGGCACCAAGAAGACCACCGTCGAACGGCACAAGCAGACGGAGATCAAGGTCATCGTCTCGCCGGTTCCTTATGCCGCCGTCGTGCGCGAAGGCTACGAAGGCAAATGGCGCCATCAGGCGGCCGAATAGCGCTCGCCGATAGACTGGCGAACAGAGATACGGCGTGGCACCAGGTGCCACGCCGTTTTTATTTGCGGGTCGTTTTAGCGCACTGACGGCAACGCGGGCCGCATCAGGCCATGGCAGGGCTTACAGACATCCGCAACGCCAGATCATGCGCGTAGCGCGCGGTATTTTCGAAACCGCCGAACGAGAAATAATGCGGTGCGATGGCGCCGATACCGGACGCTTCGGCGGCCAGTTCCCTGACGATCTCTTCCGGTCCGACATTGCCGAGCAGGCTGGCCGCGGCGCCGGAGGCCATGCCGCGCATCGACGCGTTGACGCCGCACAGCTTGGCATAACGCAACAACGACTTGAAACTGGTTGGCCCGGCCAAGCCGACCTGAACCGGCGTGGTGATGCCTTGCGCGCGCAGGCGTTTAAGCCAGGCGACGATCGGCGCGGCTTCGAAAGCGAACTGGCTGACGATGGTGACACCGAGGCCAGCATCGGCCGCCGCCGACAGCTTCGCCGGCAAGGCGGCATCGATCTTGTCCTGATCGATGCGGGAGTGGCCTTCGGGGTATCCGCCGATGCCGATATTTTCGATGCCTGCTTCGCGCAGTCTGCCGTTACGAATGACACTGAGCGCATCGGCATAAGGCCCGGCCTGATCGATATCGCCAGCGATCACCAGCACCCGTCTGACGTCGGCGTCGCCGCGCAGCCGGGCGACGAAATCGTCGAGTTCGGCCTTCGACGTCATGCGTCGGGCCGACAGATGGACGACCGGTTCAAGCCCGGCTCGCCGCGCTTCGCCGGCGAGAACCGCGAGGTCAGGCAACGACTGGGTCGGCACCGAGCTGATAAACAGCTGCCGGCCTTTGCCGACAACACCGGCAACCGCGGCAATCTCGGCGGGCTTCGGCCGCGTCGCCTCGATCGAATAGCCGTTTACAAACGCAGCCGCTTGGCCGGTGGTCGCTGAACGAACTAACATGTCGCCTCTTTAAACTCCTCGATTTTTCTATGCGCCGATGCGCTGCGTCATTCCCGGCGCCGTGAAATCACAAATGACTCGTCGTAGAACCACAGCCCGCCGTGCTTTTGCAGCGTGTCGCGCGTCGCCTCGATGTAGCGGCGGTCGCTGTTGACGTCGCTCAAGCGGTCGTCCTCCACCTGCGCGACATAGACCGCCGCGTTCCAGGCGGCGAGCAGCGTCGAGGTGCCGATCGACGACGAGACTTCCGACGGCAGCGTGTGCATGTCGTAGCGGAACAGCGAACGCTGGTCGGAATAGGCGTTGAAGTTGAGGTCGCGCGCCGCCGAGCCCAATTCGTGCTTGGTTTCCTTGAGCAGGTCGTGGCGGCTGTGCGTGAACGGATTGTCCTCCGGCCACACTGTGTGAACGATTTCCATCGCCGGATCGTGGCCGTAGGACTGGATCGCGATCATGCGGCCGCCGGGGCCGAGCGCGCGCGCCAGCGGCGCCAGCACGCGCTTGGCCTTGAACTCGAGCGAGGCGCGGGCGCGATAGGGCTGCGAAGCGATGACCAGATCGTAGTCGGCGGTGGTGCCGCCCGGCTTCGGGATGACCTGATCGAGCAGGAAGCGATGGTCGTTGCGGTAGATCACCAGCACGACCGGGCGCTCATAGACCGGATTGCCGCTCTTCGGCGACACTTTCGCCTTCCAGCTTTCGGCAAGGAACGGCTCGAGCGCGGTGATCTGCTCTTCGAACGTGTGGGCGGTGCCGCCGTCCATCGCCAGCTCTTTCCACACCATGCTGGTGGCCGCCGACAGCGACTTGGCGGCGAGCCACGGCGCTTCGGCATAAGCGAGATTGGTCAGCACCAGCACCGTTGAGGGATGCTCGACGAAACGGTCGGCCATCTTGTGCAGCGTCAGGCGGACGTCTTCGAGGCTGATTTCCTTGCCGACAATGTAGTGCGGCATGGTCGGGAAGCGGTCGTGCATCGAGCGCATGACGCGGGTCAGCACACCGCCGTCGCCGATGCCGGCGTCGAACACGCGCACCGCCGGCGGACGCGGATGAATATTGGCCAGCTCCAGGCTGACGCGCTGCGCGACCTCCCATTTCTCGCTGCAGGTATTCACGAACAGCAGATATTTCTGGCGATTATCGAAGAAGCGGAAATTGCGTTGCGGATCGTCATCCGTCTGGTTCGTGGCCATTGGCGGCGCCTGCGGTTTGATGATGGGTAGCGATTGCGCGGAAGGCGCGTCGAAAAGCACACGGCGACGCGCCGGGGCGCCATCACCGGTTTGCGACATGAAGGCGCGGATACGGTCCAGCGTGTCGGTGGTGATGCGGCCGCCATTGCGCAGCCGGCTGGCGAGCTTGCCGTCATTGACGGCGCGGCGTCCGAAGGTTGATTCGGCTAAGCCCCGCTGGCGGCAGAATTCACTGATCTCCTGGAGAATGACCTCGTTCATGGTGTTTCCTCGAACGCGCTTTTTGCTGGCTCTGTTGGCCATGGCGCCCGACAGCGAACCAAGCGGGAGATATTTCGTCAACCACAAAGTGGCATGAAAAAAGTTGGGCAGCAGAAGTGGGCAGCGAATCTAAGGCTAAACGCCAACAAATGCATGGAAATTAGATTTTCCGAAAGCATACGCAGGCAGCATTGGCACAAGGTAGTGGGCAAAAACGCCAATTCCAGTGGGCAGACGTGGGCAACGGGAGTCCGGTCGGCCGGCCGCAAAACGGCGAAATCCGGGCCGGCAGCGCCGACCCGGATTTCCAAAGAAGATGATCGTAACGCAATCTAGATTTCGAAGAAGACGGTTTCGTCGCCGCCCTGCACCCGGATATCGAAACGGTACTGGTGATCGGTGCCGGGCTGCTTGTGGGCAATGAGGGTGCCGCGACGATCTTCCGGCACCAGCGTCAGGATCGGGTCGCTGGCGTTGGCGGGCTCGTCATCGAAATACAGCCGCGTGTAGACCTGCCGGAGCATGCCGCGCGAGAAGATGCAGACCACGATGTGCGGCGCCTGCGGTTTGCCGCCCGGCCCGGGCACCTGCCCCGGCTTGATGGTGTCGAAGGCAAAGACGCCGGCCTTGTCGGTCGCCGAACGGCCGAAGCCCTTGAACTTGGTATTGGGCGCGCGGTTGTCACGCGCATGGGCATAGCGGCCCTGGCTGTCGGCCTGCCAGATTTCGATCATGCAGTCGTTGATCGGCAGACCGTCGCCGTCGAGCACGACGCCCTCGATGCGAATGCGGGTGCCGGACGCGTCCGGCGTCACCAGATTGGATTCGACGGTGTTCTTCCAGCTGTAGCTGCCGTTCGGGTCCCATTCGCAGCGGCCCTTGGGCGTGAGGCCATAGGCGAAGAACGGACCGACGGTCTGTGAAGGTGTGATTTCGGACATTATGTTTTTCCTCTGCGCGTGATCTTTTCCGAAAACCGGTTCCCACTTTTCGGGATCATGCGCGGCTGTTCGTTTTTGCTAATGTTCGTCGTTGTCGAGCGGGGTCGCTTCGCGGCCGCGCAGCACGATGTCGAAGCGGAAGGCCAGCGCCCAGCCCGGCTCGGTGTTCTCGAGATCGAATGTGGAAACCATGCGCTGGCGCGCCTTCTCCTCGGTCACCGAATTGAAGATCGGGTCATACGGGAACAGATAGTCGCCGGGGAAATACATCTGGGTGACCAGCCGCGACAGGAACGAGTGGCCGAACACCGAGAAGTGGATGTGGTTCGGCCGCCAGGCGTTGTGGTGGTTGCCCCACGGATAAGCGCCCGGCTTCACCGTGATGAACTTGTAATAGCCTTTGGCGTCGGTGACGGTACGCCCGGCGCCAGTGAAATTCGGATCGAGCGGCGCCGGATGCTGGTCGACGTTATGGACGTAACGGCCGCAGGCATTGGCCTGCCACAGCTCGACCAGCGCGTTCGGCACCGGGCGCTTGTCCTCGTCAAGAACGTGGCCATGCACGATGATGCGCTCACCGAGCGGCTCGCCCTTGTGCTGCTTGGTGAGATCGTTGTCGCCTTCCTGGATCGCGTCATGGCCGTAAACCGGGCCGGTCAGCTCCGACAGAGTGTGCGGCATGATCATCAGCGGCTTCGACGGCGAGCGCTTGACCGTGCTCTTGTAGCCGGGCGAGAGATGCTTGGGATAAGCATCCAGGCTTTTCGTTGGAAAAATCAGCGACATTGTTGTTGTCCTTTTTCGAAAACTAAACGCGTTCAAGAGCGAGAGACACGCCCTGACCGACACCGACGCATAGAGTGGCGAGCGCAAGCTTGCCGCCATTTTCTTCCAACCCATGCACCGCCGTCATTGCCAGCCGCGCGCCCGACATGCCGAGCGGATGACCGAGCGCAATGGCGCCGCCATGGGCATTGACGTGTTCGGCATCTTCGCTCAAGCCCAACTGCCGCAGCACCGCGAGCGACTGCGACGCGAAGGCTTCGTTGAGTTCGATCACATCGTAGTCGCCTATCTTGTGGCCGAGACGCGCCATCAGCTTGAGCGTCGCCGGCACCGGGCCGATGCCCATTATGCGCGGCGGCACGCCGGCGGACGCCATGCCGAGAATGCGGGCGCGCGGGGTCAGACCGTGCGCCTTCACCGCGGCTTCCGAGGCGACGATCAAGGCGGCGGCGCCGTCATTGACGCCGGAGGCGTTGCCGGCGGTCACCGTGCCGGGTTCGCGGAACGGCGTCTTGAGTTTGGCGAGCTGTTCCAGGGTCGTCTCGGGACGCGGATGCTCGTCCTTATCGACTTTCACGGTCTCGCCCTTGCGGCCGGGAATTTCCACCGCGACGATTTCCTGCGCGAAATAGCCGGAGGCGATCGCCTTGCCGGCGCGCTGCTGCGAGCGGATCGCAAAGGCGTCCTGGTCCGCGCGCGAAATCTGGAAATCGGCGGCGACGTTCTCGCCGGTTTCCGGCATGGCGTCGATGCCGTATTGCTTCTTCATCAGCGGATTGACGAAGCGCCAGCCAATGGTGGTGTCGTAGATTTCGGCATGCCGCGAGAAGGCTTCCTGCGCCTTGCCTTGCACGAAGGGCGCGCGCGTCATCGATTCGACACCGCCGGCAATGGCGAATTCCATTTCGCCGGCGCGGATCGCCCGCGCCGCGGTGCCGACCGCTTCAAGACCGGAGGCGCACAGCCGGTTCAAGGTGACGCCGGGCACGCTCTGCGGCAGGCCCGCCAGCAGCAGCGCCATGCGCGCGACGTTGCGGTTGTCCTCGCCGGCCTGGTTGGCGCAGCCGTAAAAGACCTCTTCGAGCTGATCCCAATCGACCTTCGGGTTGCGCGCCATCAGCGCCTTGATCGGGGCTGCTGCGAGGTCGTCGGTGCGCACCTTGGCCAGCGAACCGCCGAAGCGGCCGATGGGGGTACGAATGGCATCGCAGAGAAATACGTCACGCATATTCACGTCCTTTACTACGCCGCCACTCTATCCTATCGGCAGCTTACGCCGCCGCATGAGCGCGGTTGGTGCGCGCATGCAGCTCGCGCAGCACGTCGAGTTCCTTGGCCGTCGGCACCGGTGTTTCCGCCACTTGCGCGGCTAACTTGACCGGCCAGCCGGTATTTTCCTGGATCTGCTCGCGGGTCACGCCCGGATGGATCGAGACCACCGTCATTTCCTTGGTCGCCGGATCGGGAGCCCAGATCGCCAGATCGGTAATCAGCTTGGTTGGGCCCTTGGTCTTGACGCCCAGTTTGGCGCGGCTGTCGCCGCCGCTGACGTGGCCGATCGATGTGACGAAATCAAGCTTGTCGACGAAGCTGCGCTTGCCCTGCGCCATGATGATAAGGATTTCACCGCAAGACGTGGCGATTTCCGGCGCGCCGCCGCCACCAGGCAGACGGACCTTCGGTCTGTCGTAAGGACCGACCACTGTGGTGTTGAGGTTGGCGTATTTGTCGATCTGAGCGCCGCCGAGGAAGCCGACCTTGATGCGGCCGCCTTGCAGCCAGTAGCGGAACATTTCCGGCACCGACACCGTGGTCAGCGCGGTCTCGCACAATTCGCCGTCGCCGATCGACAAAGGCAGCACGGTCGGCTTGGTGGCGAGCGTGCCGGATTCATAAATCAGGGTGATATCCGGCGCATGCGTCAGGCGCGCGAGGTTGCAGGCCGCGGACGGCTGTCCGATACCGACGAAACATATGTCATCGTTCTTGAGCGCGCGAGCCGCGGCAACCGTCATCATTTCGGTCGGCTTGTAATCGGCCATTGTCGTCACTCCGCCGCCGCTTTGTGTTTACGCGCATATTGCACGAAGGCATCGGGCCCCTTGTCGAGAACGTTTGTCTTCATCCAGGCCTGGAAGCTGTCGCGATCCTTGGCGATGTCGTCCCACTGCTTGTAGAAGCTGTTGTTGCGCGGGTAATAGCCCTGCGCATAGGACGGAAACGCGCCGCCCGGTACTTCGACAACATGGCCCACGGTCCAGTGCGGCAATACCACCGCGTTCAGGCTGCGCTCCGGCAATTCGTCGACGATCTCCTCAACCGTTACCACCGAACGCTTGGAGGCGAGCACGGCTTCCTTCTGCACGCCGAGCACGCCCTCGATCATCACATTGCCGGCTCTGTCGGCGCGTTGGGCATGGATCACCGCGACATCGGGCCGGTGGGACGGAATGGCGGCAAGCTCCTCGCCGGTGAATGGGCAGGTGATGCGCTTGATCTTGGCATTCACCTTGGGCAGGTCGCCGCCGATATAGCCGCGAAAAATCGCGCAGGGCAGACCGGAAGCGCCGGCCTCATAGGCATTGGCCATGGCGGCGTGCGAATGCTCTTCGAGCTCGAGTTTATGCGGCCAGCCGTTTTCCACCGCGTCGCGGAAACGGTGCAGCGAGCCGACGCCGGGATTGCCGCCCCAGGAAAACACCAGTTTGCTGACGCAGCCCATGCCGATCATCTGGTCATAGACCAGATCCGGCGTCATGCGCACCAGCGTGAGATTTTTCCGGCCCTGGCGGATGATTTCATGGCAGGCGGCGTGCGGAATGAGGTGCGTGAAGCCTTCCAGCGCAATCGTATCGCCGTCATGGACGGCCATTGCGATAGCGTCGGCAAGTGACGTAATGCGCGCCATAAGTTTCGTTCCCGGTTGCGGGACCGTATTTACGGCGCGCCACGGACAGGGTCAAATGGCGAAATCGGCCTCGCCGACGCGAAAGTAGGGACTCAAACGAATGGCCGCCATGCTGGGGACGCAACCGATTTTCCAAATTCATGCCGAGCTCGCCGCCATCACCAATCTGGGCCGCACGCCTTACGGCGAGCGCCGCATCATCGATATTCTCGGCGGCACCGTGGCTGGGACCAGACTGAATGGGCGCATCCTGCCGGGCGGCGCCGATTGGCAGATCATCCGCGGCGATGGCGCCGCCGACATCCAGGCGCGCTATACCATCGAGACGGATACCGGCGCGCGCATCCTGGTATCCAGCGAAGGTTTACGGCATGGTCCGCCCGCGGTCCTGGAAAAGCTCGCGCGGGGCGACAATGTCGATCCGTCGCTCTACTATTTTCGCACCGTGATGCGGTTCGAGACCTCGGCTCCCGAAGTCTCCTGGCTCAACCGTATTTTGGCCCTGGCGCGCGGGCAGCGCGAAGCCAGCGCGGTGCGGCTTGACGTTTACGAGGTGGAATAATGGCGGCGCAACAGCTCAAAATGACACTCCCTGCCTCGTTGCGCGCCGAACGGCGCGGCAACGTCGCCATCGTCAGACTGGCGCGGCCGGAGAAGCGCAACGCGCTCAACGACACCATCGTGCTCGGCCTCGAGACCTTCTTCACCTCGCTGCCGGACGATATCGCCGCGGCGCTGATCTACGGCGAAGGCGACCACTTCTCCGCCGGCCTCGATCTCAGCGAGTTGCAGGAACGCGATATCAAACAGGGCATTGCCCATTCCAGCCAGTGGCATCGCGTGTTCGACAAGATCCAGTTCGGCAAAGTGCCGGTGGTCAGCGTGCTGCATGGCGCGGTGGTCGGCGGCGGACTGGAACTGGCGGCCGCCACGCATATCCGCGTCGCCGAGCGTTCCACCTATTACGGCCTGCCGGAAGGTAGCCGCGGTATCTATGTCGGCGGTGGCGGTTCGGTGCGGCTGCCGCGGCTGATCGGCGTCGCGCGCATGATGGACATGATGCTGACCGGCCGCACCTATTCGGCCGAGGACGGCCAGGCCATGGGGCTGTCGACCTATCTTACCGAGCCGGGCGACGGCTTCGCCAAGGGTCTGGCGCTGGCCGAGCGCATCGGCGGCAATACCGCGCTGACCAATTTCGCCATCACCCACATTTTGCCGCGCATCGCCGAGGTCGATCCAGCCAGCGGCTACGCGGTGGAATCGCTGATTTCCTCGATCGCCCAGGCCGACGCCGAGGCCAAGAACCGGCTGACCGCCTTTCTGGAAGGCCGCGCCAACAAAGTGACGCGCCCCGACTAGGCGCGCGACGGCGTCATTGCGGCACGCCCTGGAACGCCAGGCCGTCGCCGACCTGCTCCAATGTCAGCAACGGCTTGCGCGGCAGTTTGCTGCGCGTCGTCTTGTCGGTGTCAGTGGAAATGTGGCCGGTCTTGCGCACCATCTGCTGCGTCGAATAATTGATGCTGATGTCGCTGATGACGCCGCTGTTGCGCGTCACGTCGATGCGGTCATAGCCGATCAACTCAAAACGGCCGTTCTGAAAGCGGAGCGTATAGGTCATCCGCCCCATATTGCCGCCGAAATAGCCGAGCGTGATCCTCAGCGTACCGCTTTTTATCGCCACTTCGCCTTCCTGGATACCGTTCGGATCGAGCGGGTCCTGCTGGAACGGGTCGGTCGTGCGCGCAATAAAAGTATGATTTTCAAGGACCAGACCGTAGCCGCCTTTGTCGCCGGCGAAGACCACGGCCAGAATGCGGGGGTTGGTGTCGAAACGTTGCTTGCTTGCTCGGTCGGTCTCGATAAATTTTTTCGGGTCGTTGTCGCGCAGCACCAGGACGGCGTCGGGGCGGCCATCGCCGTTGAGGTCACCGGCCACGGCGCGTTCCAGCCGCCAGCCCGGCGGCACGAAAGCCTCATACGACGCGGCCTGCGCCGCAAGCTTCGGGTAGACCGCCGGCGGCAGATCCGGATCGTCGTCGGCCGCCGCCGCGACGCCGGCGCACAGGAGCAGCAGCAAGATCGGGGCAATTCTTCGCATCGGGTCTCCCGTTTCAGCCGTCCGGCCATTCCCACCATCGCCCGGCGAGAATAGCTTGAGATAAGGCGCCGCCACAGGGTATTGTTGTCCAGGACAACAATAATAGATTTTGGGAAGAAATGCCGCTACCGACACGCATGACCCGACCCGCCGCCGCGCCGCTCCGCGCAGTACGGCTGGGCGCGCTCGACGCCGTGCTCGACCGGCGCGCCGACGGCACGATCTATATCCGCACCTCGCAGGCGCTCGGCCGCTATCGCGACAGGGTGAGCGAGCCGCTCGACTATTGGGCCAAGGCCGCGCCCGACCGCGTGTTCCTGGCGCAGCGCGACCCACAGGACCGATGGCGCACGATGAGCTATGCCGAGACGCGCGACGCGGTGGCGCGCATCGGCGCCTCGCTGCTGCGGCGCGGGCTTTCTCCCGAGCGGCCAATCGTTGTCTTGTCCGGCAACAGCATCGAGCATGCGCTGCTGGCGCTCGCCGCGATGGTCGTCGGCATTCCCTATGCGCCGGTGTCGCCGGCCTATTCGCTGATGTCGAGCGACTTCGGCAAGCTGCGCATGATTATCGATCTGCTGACGCCCGGCCTGGTCTTCGCCGGCGACGGCAACGCCTTCGGCAAGGCGATCGCCGCTTGCGTGCCGGACGAGATTGAACTTGTCGTGACGCAAAATCCGCCGGCCGGGCGCAAGACGACCCTGTTCGCCGACCTACTTGGCGATGAAGATGCCGCCGGTGTCGCCGCCGCGCACAGCGACGTGACACCGACAACAATCGCCAAATTCCTGTTCACCTCCGGTTCGACTGGCACGCCGAAAGCGGTGATCAACACGCACCGCATGCTGTGCTCGAACCAGGCCATGCTGGCGCACGGCTTCCCGTTCGTCAAAGACGAACCGCCGGTCGTGGTCGACTGGCTGCCCTGGAGCCACACCTTCGGCAGCAACCACAACTTCAATCTGGTGCTGATGAACGGCGGCTCGCTCTATATCGACGACGGCAATCCGACACCGCCGGGCGCGCCGAAGACCGCGCGCAACCTGCGCGACATCGCGCCGACGATCTATTTCAACGTGCCGAAAGGCTACGAGGCGCTGGTGCCTTTTCTGCGGGACGACGCGGTGTTGCGCAAAAACTTCTTCAGCCGCCTGAACGTGCTGTTCTACGCCGGCGCCGGCATTAGCCGGTCGGTGCGGGACGACCTGACAGCGCTCGCGGTGGAGACGACGGGCGAGCGAATTATCTTTCTGTCGTCGCTCGGGTCGACGGAAACCGCGCCGGCGGCGCTGGTCTGCACCTGGGATTTCGACAGCCCCGGCAATATCGGACTGCCTTTCCCGGGTGTCGAGCTCAAGCTGGTGCCGAACAGCGGCAAGCTGGAAGCGCGCCTGCGCGGTCCGCACATCACGCCCGGCTACTGGCGGCAGGAGCACCACACGCGCGACGCCTTCGATGCCGAGGGCTTCTACAAGCTCGGCGACGCGTTGAAATTCGCCGACCCCGACGATCCGGGCAAAGGCCTGCTGTTCGACGGCCGCATCGCCGAGGACTTCAAGCTGTCGACCGGCACCTGGGTCAGCGTCGGGCCGTTGCGCGCGCGCTTCATCGATTTTTTCGCGCCGCTGGTGCGCGACGTGGTGTTTGCCGGCGCCGACCGCGACGATATCGGCGCGCTGGTGTTCCCCGACATCGAAGCCTGCCGCACGCTGGCCGGGTTCGACGCCAAGGCGACGGCCGACGCGATTGTCGACGCCCCGGCGGTGCGCGCCAAATTCGCCGAGCTGCTGCGCGCCTTTGCCGCCGGTCAGGGATCGTCGATGCGGGTGATGCGGCTGACCCTGATGGCCGAGCCGCCGTCGCTCGACAAGGCCGAGATGACAGATAAAGGCTCGATCAACCAGCGCGCCGTGCTGGCCAGCCGCGCCGCGCTCGCCGCACAGCTTTATGCCGAACCAGTGCCCGAAACCGTGATTGCGATGTCGCCATGAATGCCGAGCCCGCCCGCCCAATCCCGAGCGACCCCGCGCCGCTGCGGCCGGTGACGCTTGGGGTCCAGGATGTGATCGTCGAGAAGCGCGCCGACGGCAGCATGTTGCTGCGTTCGCCGCAGGTGCTCGGGCCTTACCCGGCCAAGATCACGGAACGGCTGGTCTATTGGGCGAAACACGCGCCCGACCGCGCGCTGTTCGCGCAGCGCGATGCGACCGGCGCGTGGCGCACGGTCACCTACGCGCAGGCGCTGCAACAGGCGCGCGCCATCGGCGAGGCGCTGCTTACGCGTAATCTTTCGGCCGAGCGGCCGATTGCCATCCTGTCCGGCAACGATATCGAACACGCGCTGCTGGCGCTCGGCGCGCTCTATGCCGGCATTCCACACGCACCGATCTCGCCGGCCTACTCGCTGGTGTCCAACGACCTGGCGCGACTGCGCTCTATTTTCGAACTGATCACGCCGGGACTGGTATTCGCCGCCGACGGCAATGCTTTTGGACGCGCCATTCAATCCGTCGTGCCGGCCGACGTCGACGTCGTGCTGACGCGCAATCCGACGCAAGGGCGCGCCGCCATTCCATTCGACAAGCTTGGCGTCACCCCGACGGCGGCGATCGACGCCGCGCATGACGCGGTCGGCCCCGACACGATTGCGAAATTCCTGTTCACCTCCGGTTCGACCGGCGTGCCGAAATGCGTCATCAACACCCAGCGCATGTGGTGCGCCAACCAGGTGATGCTGCAGCATAGCCTTCCCTATTTCGCTGAAGAGCCGCCAGTGATCGTCGACTGGGCGCCGTGGCACCACACAGCCGGCGGCAACCACAATGTCGGTCTCGTGCTCCATAATGGCGGCACGTTCTACATCGACTACGGCAAGCCGCTGCCGGGCGCCATCGAAGAAACCGTGCGCAACCTGCGTGAGATCGCGCCGACCTGGTACTTCAACGTGCCGAAGGGATTCGAGGCGCTGCTGCCCTATCTGCGTAGCGACGAGCAGCTGCGCAAGAACTTCTTCAGCCGCGTCAAAATGCTGTGGTTTGCCGGCGCGGCCTTGGCGCAGCACGTGTTCGACGAAATCCAGGAACTGGCTGTGCAGGCCTGCGGCGAGCGCATTCTGTTCTCGACCGGCTTCGGCTCGACCGAGACGGCGCCAGAAGCGCTGGCGCGCACCTGGCCGACGGAGAACGCCGCCAATATGGGGCTGCCAACCGCCGGAATGGAGCTGAAACTGGTGCCGAACGAAGGCAAGCTGGAGGCGCGCGTGCGCGGCCCCAACATCACGCCCGGCTACTGGCGGCAGCCGGAATACACCGCGCAGGCTTTCGACGAAGAAGGCTTCTACAAGCTCGGCGACGCCTTCAAGTTCGCCGACCCGAACGATCCGAAGCAGGGTCTTTTATTCGACGGCCGCACGGCCGAGAATTTCAAGCTCGCCACCGGCACCTGGGTGCATGTCGGCCCGCTGCGCGCGCAGTTCGTCGATGCCTTCGCGCCTTATGTGCGCGACGTCGTCATCGCCGGCGAAGGTTGCGACGACATCGCCGTTCTGGTGTTCCCGCATATCGATGCCTGCCAAGCTCTTTGCCCGGACCTTCCCGCCGATGCCGCGCCGGAGCGCGTCGTCGAGGACGCCCGCGTGTGCGCACACTTCACGATGCTCCTGGAAAAGATGGCACGCACCAGCACCGGCTCGTCGACCAAAATCTGCCGCGCGCTGCTGATGGCCGAGCCACCGTCGATGGACAAAGGCGAGATGACCGACAAGGGATCGATCAACCAGCGCGCCGTGCTGCGCGATCGTGCAGCGTTAGTGGATGAAGTTTACGCCGACGCGCCCTCGCCGCGCGTCATTCGAATCTAAGGAGTGATGCCGTGACGATTGCGAAACAGAATGGTTTGGCCGCGACCTTCAGCGACGCCTGGCTGATCGACGGCGCCCGCACGCCTTTTGTCGATTACAATGGCGGGCTTGCATTGGTGTCGCCGATCGATCTCGGTATCAAGGCGGCGCGCGCCGCATTTGCCAAAAGCGGCGCGGCGCCGGAAGACGTCGGCACCGTGATCGCCGGCAACATGGCGCAGGCGAGCTTCGACGCCTACATGCTGCCGCGCCATATCGGGCTCTACTCGGGCGTGCCGCAGCAAACGCCGGCGCATCTGGTGCAGCGGGTCTGCGGCACCGGCATCGAGGTGCTGGCGCAAGCCGCCGACGCGGTGTCGCTGCAGCGCGCCGAACTGGCGTTGTGCGTCGGCACCGAGAGCATGAGCCGCAATCCGGTTGCGTCCTATACCAGCCGCGGCGGATTCCGCATGGGCCAGGTCGAGTTCAAGGACTTCTTGTGGGAGGCGCTGCTTGATCCGTCCTGCGGCATCGGCATGGGCGACACTGCCGAGAACCTGGCGCGGCAATACCAGATCACACGGCCCGAGGTCGACGCCTTTGCCGTGCGTTCGTTCGCCCGCGCGCTTCATGCGCAGCAGAGCGGATTCCTGGCCGGCGAAATCGTGCCGGTCGCCACCGAGCGCTTTGCCGTCGACGGCCTGAAAGACCGCGGCATCCGCATCAAGGACGGGATTTCCGCTGACAGCCACGTTCGCGTCTCGACCGAGGAGCAACTGGCCAAGATCAAGCCGGCCTTCGGCGGCGTGCAGACCGGCGGCAATTCCTCGGCCATCGTCGACGGCGCGGCGGCCGTCCTGGTCGGCAGCGCCGACTACGCCCGCAAGCTCGGCAAGCCGCCACTGGCGCGTATTGTCGCAAGCGCCGCCATCGGCGTGCGGCCGGACATCATGGGCATCGGCCCGGTGCCGGCGATCAAGGCGGTGCTGCAGCGCGCCGGCGTGAAGCTCGACGACGTCGGCCGCTTCGAAATCAACGAGGCCTTCGGCGCCCAGGTGATGGCCTGCGCGCGCGAACTCGAGCTCGACGAAGACAAGCTCAACATCAATGGCGGCGCCATCGCCATCGGCCATCCGTTAGGCGCCACGGGTATTCGCCTGAGTCTTACGCTCGCGCGCGAGCTGAAAGCCGCGAACCTGCGCTATGGCATCGCTTCCGCGTGTATCGGCGGCGGCCAGGGCATCGCTTTGCTGATTGAAAATCCGGTGTTCAACGGATAATCCCGAAGCATAATTCCGACCAGCGGCAGGCGCCTTTCGGATAAGGTCGACCGCAAACAAGGAATCGAGTGATGGAAATCAAGGGACAGGCGGCCATCGTCACCGGCGGCGCATCGGGTCTGGGCGCCGCGACCGCGCGCGCACTGGCGGCGGCCGGCGCCAAGGTAGCGGTGTTCGATCTCAACGAGGCGGGCGCTGCCGGCGTCGCCAAGGATATCGGCGGTATCGCGGTTGCCTGCGACGTCGCCTCAAGCGACGGCGCCAAGGCGGGAATTGAAAAAGCCAAGGCCGCGCATGGCGCGGCCCGCGTTCTGGTCAATTGCGCCGGCATCGGCACAGCCAAGCGCATCGTCGGGCGCGACGGCCCGATGCCGCTGGAAGATTTCGAGCGTGTCATCCGCATCAATCTAATCGGCTCCTTCAACATGATGCGGCTCGTCGCCGCCGATATGCAGACCGTCGAACCGTTCGCCGACGGCGAGCGCGGCGTCATCGTCTCGACCGCCTCGGTTGCCGCGTTTGAAGGCCAGATCGGCCAGTCGGCTTACTCCTCTTCCAAGGGCGGCGTCGCCGCGCTGACCCTGCCGGCGGCGCGCGAATTCGCGCAGTTCGGTATCCGCGTGCTGGCGATCGCGCCCGGCATTTTCGCCACGCCGATGCTGACCGGTCTGCCGCAGGAAAGTCAGGATTCGCTCGGCGCCTCGGTGCCGTTCCCCAAGCGCCTCGGCCGGCCGAGCGAATACGCCGCGCTGGTGCTGCACTGCGTCCACAATGGCTATCTCAACGGCGAGGTGATCCGCCTCGACGGCGCGCTGCGCATGGCGCCGCGATAGGCCGCACGATGTCCACGCTCAGCAACAGCCGCGCCGTCCGCATCGAATGGGGCAACTGCGACCCGGCCGGTATTATTTTCTTTCCGAACTATTTCCGGATATTCGACCACTCGACGGCGATGCTGTTCGAGACCGTGCTCGGCATGACCAAATTCGAGATGTTCAAGCGGCTGGAATTCACCGGCTGGCCGCTGGTGCGCACGCAGGCGAAGTTCATCAAGCCGACGCGCTTCGGCGACGACGTGATGGTGGACAGCACGATCGCCTTCGGCCGCTCCAGCTTCGAGGTCGAACACAAGCTTACTCTCGACGGCGAGCTCTGCGCCGAATGCTCGGAGAAGCGGGTGTGGACCGTGCGCGACGCCGACGGGCGGCTACGGTCGCACCCGGTACCCGACGCGGTGCTGGCGAAGTTCACGGCGTAGTCGCCGCGCCCGGGACACGGGCCTCACTCAAATCCGGCAGCCAGCCTCTTCAATATCTCGAGAAACCGCTTGCGGTCGCGCAGCCCGATGATCTTGTCGAGATTGCGCTCATGCCGGCGCGCGCAACGCATCATCGTCGCCAGAGTCTGCTTCCCGTCGCGGGTCACATTTAGGCAATAGGCGCGGCGGTCGTGATTGAGCCGCTTGCGCTCGACCAGACCGCGCCGCACCAGATCCTCGACGACCGGGGTCAGGCTCGACTTGTCGCGGCCAGCGGCCTGGCTGAGTTCGGTCTGGCTTATGCCGGGGTTGCGCGCGATCAGGGTCAAGGTTGCGAACCGGCCCGGACTTTCGCCGATCTCCTGTGACAGGCGCGAGAAGGCCTGGAACGTCGCCTCCTGCGCCATGCGCAGATTAAAACCGATCCAGGTCGCCAGCGGACCGAAATTGATCGATTCGACGCTGGCCGTCCCGTTCTTGCCGCGCCGCACTCGGCTGCCGCCATTCCCACGCTTTACGCCCACCTTCTTCACGGCCAGTTCCTTCGCAGCCAAAACCTTCGCTCCCAGATCCTTCGCAGCCACGTCGTCGCTCCCTGCCGGCCGCGCACGGCGGTCAAGCATATAGTTTGATACCAAACCATATACTGCCCTTTACAAGCGCGACAACATGCGGCTGAATAATAAAAAAGTTGGCTTTGCAACCAACCAACCAACCAACCAGAGGGAGATAACATGAAAGCCCGTCTCGCCGCCTGCGTTTCCGCGCTCGCCGTCGCCGGCCTGCTCTGCGGAACCACCGCTGCATTCGCCCAGGACAAGACCTTTGAACTCAAGCTGTCGCATTGGGTGCCGCCATCGCATCCGCTGCAGAAGGCGCTCGAGGAATGGGGCGCTTCGGTCGAGAAGGATTCCGGCGGCACCATCAAATACAAGGTCTATCCATCCCAGCAGCTCGGCAAGGCCTTCGACCATTACGACATGGCCCGCGACGGCATCGCCGATCTGACCTACATCAACCCCGGCTATCAGCCCGGCCGCTTCCCGATCATCGCCGCCGGCGAATTGCCGTTCCTGGTTTCCAACGCCAAGGGCGGCTCGCAGGCGCTCGATGCCTGGTACCGCGCCTACGCCGACAAGGAGATGAAGGACGTCAAGTTCTGCCTCGCCTTCGTGCACGATCCCGGCACGTTCCATTCCAAGTCCAAGAAGATCGTCACGCCCGCCGACATCAAGGGCATGAAGATCCGCCCGGCTCACGCCACCATGGCGACCTGGATCACTCAGCTCGGCGGCACCAATGTGCAGTCGAGTGCGCCGGAAGTGCGCGACATCCTGGACAAGGGCGTGGCCGACGCGGTGACCTTCCCGTGGGGCTCGATCCCGCTGTTCGGCATCGACAAGGTGACCAAGTATCACATGAACGCGCCGCTCTATGTGACCACCTTCGCCTTCGTCTTCAACAAAGACAAATACAATCAGATGTCGGCGGCGCAGAAGAAGGTGATCGACAATCACTGCACCAATGAATGGGCGTTGAAGGTCGCCGGTCCCTGGGCCGACTTCGAGCATAACGGCATCGCCAAGCTGAAGGCCGAGGCCGGCCACGAAGTTTACGACCTCACCCCGGCCCAACTCGCCGACTGGAAGAAATCGGCCGAGCCGTTGCAGAAGACCTGGGCCGACAACGTGAAGAAGGCCGGAGGCGATCCTGACGCGGCGATGGGTGCGCTGAAGGCCGAACTGACCAAGTTTAAAGCGGCCTATTAATGCACGACGCAACGAGGGGACGCGGTCCCATCGATCAATTCATTGACGCGATCGAGGTGACGGCGGCGGGATTTCTCGCCGTCGTCACCTTGCTCACTTTCGTGTCGGTGCTTTTGCGCTATTTCTTCGCTTGGGCGATCCCCGACAGCTACGACTTTACCCGCCTGCTGCTCGGCATCGTGATTTTCTGGGGCATCGCCGTGGCCAGCTATCGCGGCGACCACATCAGCGTCGATCTGTTGTGGTCCGCGGCGCCGGCTTGGGCAAAGCGGACGATGGACATTTTCTCCGCGCTGGTAACCTTGGTTGCCATGGCCGCTTTCACCTGGATGTTCGCGTTCAAGGTGATCGGTACGCGCGCCGATAATGTCGGCACCTTCGATCTGCGCCAGCCGGTGTGGATTTATTACGCCATCGCCTGGATCGGGCTCGGCGCCGCGGTGCTGCTCCTGGTGGTGCGTACTGTGCGATTGGTCATGACCCCGGAAAAGCTCGTTACCGCGCGCGACCCGCAGGCAATAGAATGAGGCGGCCATCATGAGTCCCGATGCCGTCGCCGCCACCGGATTTATCGCGCTGTTCGTGCTGATGATGTTGCGCGTGCCCGTCGGCATCGCCATGGGACTCGTGGGCGTGCTCGGCTTCGGTTACCTCATCGGCGATATCGGTCCCGCGCTGAAGTTGCTGGCACAGTCGCCGATCCGCACCGCTACCGACGCCGAATTCGCCGTTATTCCGTTGTTCCTGCTGATGGGCGCCTTCGCCTCGGCGTCGGGCATGAGCCGCGAGCTATTCCGCGCCTCCAATACCTTCCTTGGACATTTCAAGGGCGGCCTCGGCATCGCCACCATTGCCGCCTGCGGCGGCTTCGCGGCGATCTGCGGCTCTTCAGTCGCCACCGCCGCGACCTTCTCCAAAGTCGCCTACCCGGAAATGCGCGCGCACGGCTACCCGCAGAGTTTCGCCACCGGCGTCATTGCCGCCGGCGGCTCACTCGGCATCATGATTCCGCCATCGACGGTGTTCGCGGTCTACGGCCTGATCACCGAACAGGATATCGGCAAGCTGTTCATCGCCGGCGTCGTGCCGGGGCTCCTCGCGATCGGCATGTATATCGCAACCATCAACCTCATCGCCTTCCTGTATCCCAATTACCTGCCGGCCGCGCCGCGGCATTCCTGGGCGGAGCGATTTGAGGCGCTACGCCGCATTTGGGCAGTGGTGCTGTTGTTCATCTTTATCATCGGCGGTCTTTATGGCGGGCTGTTCACCGCTACCGAAGGCGCCGGCATGGGCGCAGCCGGCGCTTTCATCATCTCTGTGCTGCGGAAAAAGCTGTCGCGTGAGGAATTCTGGCGCGCGTTGATCGAATCCCTGCGAACGACCGCATCGGTTTTCACCATCCTGATCGGCGCGCTGATTTTCGGCTATTTCCTCACCATCACCCAGACGCCGCAGAAGCTGACCGAATTTCTTACCGGGCTGGGCTTAGGTTCTTACGGCGTCCTCACGCTGATCATGCTGATGTACCTCCTGCTCGGTTGCCTGATGGACGCGATGGCGATGATCATCCTGACCATCCCGATTGTGTTCCCGGTGATCAAGGCGCTCGGGTTCGACCCGATCTGGTTTGGCGTCATTATCGTGATGACGGTGGAACTCGGCCTGATCCATCCACCGGTGGGCATGAACGTGTTCGTGATCAAGAGCGTGATCAAGGACGTGAAGTTGTCGACGATATTCTACGGCGTCATGCCATTCGTGCTGACCGACATCCTGCGGCTCGCCATCCTGATCGCTTTTCCGATTTTGGCGCTCTGGCTGCCCTCGCATATGTGAGTTTTGTTCCAACTGAGTTTTTCTCATCACGGCAAATAGGATTCCCGCGTGTACACAGCAGGCACGGCCTTTCTCGAAGCTCTCAAGGAGGCCGGCGTCTCCTATATTTTCGCCAATCTCGGCAGCGATCATCCGGCGATCGTCGAGTCGGTCGCGGAGGGCAAGGCGAGCGCGCGCGGCTTCCCGGCCATGCTGACCTGTCCGAACGAGATGGTGGCGTTGAGCGCGGCGCATGGCTATGCCCAGATCAGCGGGCAAGCGCAGGCGGTGATCGTGCATGTCGAATGCGGCACCCAGGCGCTTGGCGGCGCCGTGCACAATGCCTTGCGCGGCCGCGTGCCGGTGCTGATCTTCGCCGGCGCCACGCCCTATACGCAGGAAGGCGAACTGAAGGGATCGCGCAACGAATGGATCCAGTGGATCCAGGACATCGCCGACCAGCGCGGCATCGTCCGCAACTATGTGAAGTTCGACTACGAATTCCGCACCGGCCGCAACATCAAGCAGGTGACGCACCGCGCCATGCAACTGGCCAAGAGCGAGCCCAAGGGACCGGTCTATCTGGTCGGCGCGCGCGAGGTGATGGAAGAGGATGTCACGCCCGTCGCCATCGACATGGCCGAATGGCCGCCGATCGCGCCGCTGCCGCTGTGCGCCAATGACGCCACGGAGCTAGCGCAGGCACTCAATAATGCAAAGCGCCCGCTTGTGGTGACCAGCGCGGTCGGCCGCAGTCCGGCCGCCGTTCCCGAACTGATCAAACTATGTCACCGCCTCGGCATCGCCGTGCTCGAGCAGTCGCCGGTCAACATGAACTATCCGGCCGACGATGCGCTCTATATGGGCAACCGCTGGAGCGAGCCGGTCCAGGAGCCAGTACTGGCGGAAGCCGACGTGATCCTCGTGCTCGACAGCGATGCGCCGTGGGTGCCGTCGGTCAGCAAGCCATCACCGGGCGCCAAAATATTCCATATCGACGTCGATCCGCTCAAGCAGGACATTCCGCTCTGGTACTTCAAGGCGCAGCGCGTGTTCCAGGCCGACTGCGCGACGGCGTTGGAACAGGTCAATGCGGCGCTCGACGGCATGACGATCGACGCCGCCAGGGTCAGCGAACACAAGGCGCATTACGGCAAGATGCACGAGGCGCTGGCGGCGCAATGGCTCAAGCGCGAGCAGCCGAACGGCGCCATGATCACCCCGGAATATTTCACCGCCTGTCTGCGCAAGCATATCGACGACAACACCATCATCCTCTCCGAGACGATCACCAACTACCCGACCATCGCCAACCATCTGCGGCCATCGCGGCCGGGGTCGTATTTCCTGAGCGGCGGCTCATCGCTCGGCTGGCATGGCGGCGCTGCCATCGGTGCCAAGCTCGCCTGCCCGGACAAGACTGTGATCGCGCTCAGCGGCGACGGCTCCTACATGTTCTCGGTGCCATCGTCGGTGCACTGGATGGCGCGCAAATACGAGACGCCGTTCTTGCAGGTGATCTACAACAATGGCGGCTGGCGTTCGCCGAAAATGTCGACGCTCGCCGTGCATCCCGATGGTTATGCCAGCCGCGCCAACGCGATCGGCGTCGAATTCGATCCGGCGCCGGATCACGCCGCAATCGCCGCCGCCGCCGGCGGCGCCTGGGCGCGCAAACTGGAGCGGCCCGAAGACGTCGAAGCGACAATCGCCGAAGCGCTAAATGTGGTGCGTGAGGAAAAGCGCTGCGCCGTGCTCGACGTGCGCGTGCCGCATCTCTGAGGCCCAAGCTAACATCAGTGCTGAGACTATGTGCCGCAGTCCGGCCGCCGGCCTCGCTGTCATAAAACGAAAGCAACAACGGAGAGTGACATGAACGTATCGCTTCTGATCGACGGCGCCGACGTGCCGGCGCGCGACAACAAGACTTTCGAGCGCCTCGATCCGGTGACCGGCAGCGTCGCCAGCACATCGCCGGCCGGCAAGGTCGCCGACGTCAACGCCGCCTGCGACGCGGCCGCCGCCGCGTTTCCGGCCTGGTCGGAAACCGGCCCGAACGAACGCCGCAAGCTGCTCTTGAAAGCGGCCGACATGCTGGAGGCGAGGACGCCGGACTTCATCAAGCTGACGATGGAAGAGACCGGCGCGACCGCGCCGTGGTCGGGCTTCAATGTGATGTTCGCCGCCAAGATCCTGCGCGAAGCGGCCTGCATGACCACGATGATTCATGGCGAGGTCATCCCGTCCGACAAGCCGGGCTGCTTCTCGATGGGCATCCGTCAGCCGGCCGGCGTCTGCGTCGGCATGGCGCCATGGAACGCGCCGGTCATTCTCGGCGTGCGAGCGGTGGCGATGCCGCTCGCCTGCGGCAACACCGTGGTGATGAAGGCGTCGGAAACCTGTCCCGCTACTCACTCGCTGATCGGCAAGGCGCTGCAGGAAGCAGGGATCCCGAAGGGCGTCATCAATGTGGTGACGCATGCGCGCGAGGACGCGCCGCAGGTCGTCGAAGCGCTGATCGCGCATCCCGCCGTGCGCCGCATCAACTTCACCGGATCGAGCCATGTCGGCCGCATCGTCGCGCAGACGGCCGCAAAATATCTCAAGCCCGTACTGCTGGAACTCGGCGGCAAGGCGCCGCTGCTGGTACTCGACGACGCCAATATCGACGACGCGGTCGATGCCGCGGCGTTCGGCGCCTACATGCATCAGGGTCAAATCTGCATGTCGACCGAGCGCATCATCGTCGACAACAAGATCGCCGACGCCTTCGTCGGCAAGCTGGCGAACAAGGCGAACTCGCTGCCTTACGGCGACCCGCGCGGCAAGGTGGCGCTCGGCTCGCTGGTCAGCGCCCAATCCGCCGACCGCATGCAGGAATTGCTTGATGACGCGGTCAAACAGGGCGCCAAGCTTGTCGCTGGCGGCAAGCGCAGCGGCACGATCTGGTCGGCCACCTTGCTCGATCACGTCAACCCGCAGATGAAGATCTACCGGGAGGAATCGTTCGGCCCGGTGAAGAGTATCATCCGCGTTGATGGCGACGATGAGGCTGTAAGCATCGCCAACGATACCGAATACGGACTGTCGTCGGCGGTGTTCAGCCAGAACATCCAGCGCGCGATGGGTATCGCCAAGCGCATTCAGGCCGGTATCTGTCACATCAACGGCCCGACCGTGAACGACGAAGCGCAGATGCCGTTCGGCGGCACCAAGGACTCCGGCTACGGCCGATTCGGCGGCACCGCCGCGATCGCCGAGTTCACCGAGTTGCGCTGGATTACCATCGAAAGCCACCAGCACTACCCGTTCTGAGCAAGCTTTCTTCGGGGGGCCGTCGCCCACACGCAGAACAGGCTCGCCGCGCTTGCATGGCTTCGACGCTTTGGCGCGGCGAGCCTTTGCTTGTAAGGCTATGCTCCGTCGCGTAAAACACGCCGGAAAATAAATATCCGACGGCTTTGCGCGGATTTTCCGGGGGCGAAACAGATGGCCGCGACACCGACAACCGGACCCCGACCCGCGATTGCCGCCGAGGCTTTTCTGCGCGCGCTCGCCGATCACGGCACCGATTACCTGTTCGCCAATCCCGGCACTGATTTCCCGCCGATTGTCGAAGCCATCAGCCGCGCCAAGAAAACCAATGCCAAGGTGCCGATGCCGGTGCTGGTACCGCACGAGAACCTGGCGGTGGCCATGGCGCACGGCGCCTATCTGATGAACGGCCGTCCGCAGGCGGTGATGGTGCACGTCAATGTCGGCACCGCCAACACCATCAACAATCTCACCAACCTGTCGCGCGACCGCGTGCCGCTGATTCTCGCCGCCGGTCGCACGCCAATCACCGAGAAGGGTTCGTTCGGCTCGCGCTCGCGGCCGATCCACTGGGCCCAGGAAATGTTCGACCAGGCCGGCATGGTGCGCGAACTGGTGAAGTGGGATTACGAATTGCGCAACGCCAGCCAGGTCGGCGACGTGGTGGCGCGCTCGGTCGAAGTCGCGATGGCGCATCCGCGCGGGCCAATCTATCTGGTGCTGCCGCGCGAGCCGTTGTCGGCGCCGGTAGCCGAGCCGATCGCGCCGATCAAGCCGCGCGCCGCGGCCGCGCGCGTTTATCCCGATCCTAAAACCATCGCCACGCTGGCGGAATGGATCGCCGGCGCCGAACGGCCCTTGATCATCACTTCGGTACTGCCGGGCAACGCCGTGTCCGCGCTCAGCGCGCTGGCCGAGCGCTGCGCCATTCCGGTGGTGACGCATAACCCGCGCAGCGTCTGCCTGCCCTCCAGCCATCCGATGCATTTTGGCTACGAGCCAGGCGCGCTGCTGGCCGACGCCGATCTGGTGATCTCGCTGGAATCCGACGTGCCGTGGATTCCGCATCTGCAGCAGCCGCCGGCCGGCTGCCGTATCGTGCATGTCGCCGAGGACCCGTTCTTCGTGCGCTATCCGATGCGCTCGTTCCCGAGCGACCTTGCCGTGCAGGCCGGCGTTGCCAATTCGCTCGAAGCCCTCATTCAAGCTGTGGCGCCGCGGCTGCAAATGGCCGAGGCGCGCATCGCCGCCCGCCGCACCCGCCTGGCCGAGCGCATGCGCATGCGCCGCGCCCAACTGGTCAAGGACTCGGTCGCCGGCGAGCACATTTCCCCGGCCTATCTGTCGCGCGCCATCTTTGAGTCGGTCGGCGAGGATGCCGTCATCTTCAACGAATATCCGCTGCGCGCCGATCACTGCCCGCGCGAAAAGCCGGGCACTTTGTTCGCACTCGGACCGGCCGGCGGATTGGGCTGGGGCCTGGGCG
The DNA here is from genome assembly GCA_029945495.1 of Pseudolabrys sp. Lineage (GTDB taxonomy): Bacteria > Pseudomonadota > Alphaproteobacteria > Rhizobiales > Xanthobacteraceae > Pseudolabrys. Next base: position 31,382 of record JAQSCR010000271.1, read on the forward strand.
CTGCGCTGGGCGCCAAGCTCGCCGCGCCCGACAAGCTGATCGTCGCGACGCTCGGCGACGGCGCCTATATGTTCTCGAACCCGACTGTCGGCCACTGGGTGGCGCAGAAGCACAACCTGCCGATCCTCACCATCATCTTCAACAACAGCCGCTACGGCGCGGTGCGCAACTCGACCTTGGCGATGTTCAAGGATGGCGTCTCCGGCGAGACCGACGGCCGCGAACTCGCCGATCTCGATCCGGCGCCGCCCTACGATGAAATGGCGAAAGCGCAAGGCGCGCACGCCGAGCGCGTGGAAAGGCCGGCCGATCTGCCCGCCGCGCTGGCGCGGGCACGCGACGCCGTGGTGAACGACAAACGCCAGGCGCTACTCAATGTCATTACGCCCTATTAAGGCGGTAGCCGCGCCGCTTTCAACGCGATAACAAGTCCTAAACTTCAGTCACGGAGAGTTCCATGCGCATCGACGCCTATACTCACTTCATGCCGAGCCGGATGTTCAAGCTGCTGGTCGACAGCGGCTATCCGGACATCGGCAAGCGCATGCGCGAAGTGCCCTGCATCCACGATCTCGACATCCGCAAGAAAGTCGTCGACACATTTCCGGATTATGCGCAGATCCTGTCCTTCGCGATGCCGCCGCTGGAAGTCTTCGCCAAAGGTGACGGCGCTAAGGTCGAGGAATATGCCCGGCTGATCAACGACGAGTTGGCCGAAATCATCAGCAAGGACAAAGGCCATTTCCCCGGCTGGGTGGCGCAAGGCGCGCTCGGCGCCGCCGATGCCGGCGTTGCCGAAGCGACGCGCGCGATCAAGAACGGCGCGCTCGGCGTCCAGATCTACACCAATGTCGCCGGCAAGCCGCTCGACGATCCGGCCTTCGAGCCGTTCTTCGCCGCGATGGAAAAGCTCGACAAGCCGATCTGGCTGCATCCGGCGCGCAACGCCAGCGTTGCCGATTACGCCAGCGAGAAGACCTCGAAGTATGAAATCTGGTGGACCTTCGGCTGGTCCTACGAGACCGCCGCGGCGATGGCGCGTCTGGTGTTCTCCAAGCTGATGGACAAGTATCCGAAGCTCAAGATCATCACCCACCATTTCGGCGGCATCGTGCCGATGCTGGAAGGCCGCATCGGCCCCGGCTGGGATCAGCTCGGCTCGCGCACATCTGGCGAGGATCTCGGCAAGCTGCTCGGCGAGCTGAAAAAGCGTCCGCTCGATTACTTCAAGCACTCGTTCTATGCCGACACCGCGACCTTCTCCTCGGAAGCCGGCATGACGATGGGCCTTTCCTTCTACGATCACGACAAGATCGTATTCGCCTCCGACTGCCCGTTCGATCCGGAAAAGGGCACGATGTATACGCGTGACGCGCTGCGCTTCCTCGAAGCCGCCAACATCTCGAAAGCCGAGAAGGAAGCGATCGCGCACGGCAATCTCGAGCGCATCACCGGCACCAAGCTGGTCAAATAACAAGCAAGAAAAGACCAAGAAGAGACCGCATGATCCCGAAAAGTGGATACCGGTTTCCCGCCTTCGCGAAGCCCGCTTCGGCGGGCGAAGGAAGGTCGGATCAGATTATGCGAGAGACAATATGAGCGATCGTTTACCTGTTGTTATCGCCGGCGCTGGCCCGACCGGCCTGATGTGCGCGCTTGCCTTGCGCAAGCAGGGCATCCCGGTGGTTCTGTTCGAAGCCGAGCCGGCGCTGACGCATGATCTGCGCGCCGGCTCGTTTCATCCGCCGACGCTGGAAATGATGGCGCCCTACGGCATCACCGACAAGATGCACGAGACCGGCCTCAAGGTGCAGCGCTGGCAGATCCGCAATCGGCCGGGCGACTTGATCGCCGAGTTCAATCTCGATTTGCTGAAGGACGTGACGCCCTATCCGTACCGCCTGCATCTCGAGCAGCACCGGCTGACGCCGATCCAGCTTGAAATCCTGCGCCGCGATCCCGACGTCGAAATCAATTTCGGCCATACTTTGAAAGGCTTCGCGCAAGACGCCGACGGCGTCACCGTCACGTTCGGCACCAGCGGCACGGATCGCACGATCAAGGCATCGTGGCTGATCGGCGCCGACGGCGGCCGTAGCGCGGTGCGCAAGGGCCTCGATGTCGAATTCGAAGGCTTCACATGGCCGGAACTGTTCGTGGTAGTGAGCACGCCTTACGATTTCGCGCAGCATGGCTTCGCGCTCAACTGCTACATCGCCGACCCGGTCGAATGGGGCGCGCTGTTCAAGGTGCCGGACGATGGCCCGCCCGGCCTGTGGCGCCTCGCCTATCCGGTCAATCCGGACGAGAGCGACGAGGTGCTGCTGGCGCCGGAACGGGTCGAGGCCGCGTTGCAGCGGCTGGTGCCGACCGGCAAGCCTTATGACATTCGCTACAAGAGCACCTACCGGGTGCATCAGCGCGTCGCCGCCTCGTTCCGCTCAGGCCGCGTGCTGTTGGCCGGCGACGCCGGCCATCTCAACAATCCGCTCGGCGGCTTCGGGCTCAACAGCGGCATCCACGACGCCATCAATCTGAGCGACAAGCTTGCCCGCCACTGGCACGGCGAGCCCGAGGACCTGCTCGACCTTTATTCGCGGCAGCGCCGCTCGGCCACCATCGAGCAGGTGCAGGCGATGTCGATACGCAACAAGCAGACCATGGAAGAGCGCGATCCCGCCGTGCAGCGCACGCGGCTTGAGGAACTGGTGGCGATTGCCAACGATCCGGCCAAGGCCCGCCAGCATTTGCTCAATACCTCGATGATTTCGGGGCTCAAGCGGGCGAACGAGGTCAAATAAACGCGCGTTATGGTTGGTTTCCGTGAGTCAATCGGCCTCGCGGGGTGAAACGTAGGAAGGCATCTGCTAGCCTTTCGCCCATGTCCCTGACCCAGCCCATCGGCCTCGACGAACCTGAGACCCCGCCCGAAAGCGGTGGGCCGACGCCGACCCATGACGGCAACGGCAAGCTCTCGCCGATGCTTGAGCAGTACATCGAGATCAAGACCAACAATCCGGACTCGCTGCTGTTCTACCGGATGGGCGATTTCTACGAACTGTTCTTCGAGGACGCCGAGGTGGCGAGCCGCGCGCTCGGCATCGTGCTGACCAAGCGCGGCAAGCATCAGGGTCAGGACATCCCGATGTGCGGGGTGCCGATCCACCGCAGCGATGAATACCTGCACCGGCTGATCGCGCTCGGCCACCGTGTCGCGGTGTGCGAGCAACTTGAGGACCCGGCCGAGGCGAAGAAGCGCGGTTACAAGAGCGTGGTGCGGCGCGACGTGGTGCGGCTGGTGACGCCGGGCACGCTCACCGAAGACACGCTGCTCGATGCCAAGCGCAACAACTACCTGCTCGCCATCGCCCGCGCGCGACTGTCGTCGGTCGACAGCGAGGCACGCTTCGGCCTCGCCTGGATCGATATTTCCACCGGCGAGTTCCGCATCACCGAATGCGAACGCGTGTCGCTGTCGGCGGAAATCGCGCGGCTGGAGCCAAGCGAGATCCTGGTTTCCGACGCCTTGTACAGCGATGCCGAGTTGGTGCCGACCTGGCGCGAACTGCCGGCTGTGACGCCGCTGACCCGCGACGTATTCGACGGCGCCACCGCCGAGCGGCGGCTGACGTCATTCTTCGCGGTCGCGACCAGCGAAGCCTTCGGCACTTTGTCGCGGCTGGAAATCACCGCCGCCGCGGCCTGCGTCACTTATGTCGAGCGCACGCAGATCGGCCAGCGGCCGCCATTGTCGCCGCCGTTGCGCGAAGCGGCTTCCGCCACCATGGCGATCGACCAGGCGACGCGCGGCAATCTCGAACTGATGCGCACATTGTCGGGCGAGCGGCGCGGTTCGCTGCTCGACTGCATCGACCGCACGGTGACCTCGGCCGGTTCGCGCCTGCTGGCGCAACGGCTGGCGGCGCCGCTCACCGAGGTGAAGGCAATCGCCGCGCGGCTCGACGCCGTCGCCTGTTTTGTCGATGACATTGGCGCACGCGCCGATACCCGCGCGCGGCTACAGGCGGCGCCCGATCTGGCCCGCGCTTTGTCGCGGCTGGCGCTGCAACGCGGCGGCCCGCGCGACCTCGCCGCCATCCGCGACGGCATCAGCGCGGCAAACGATCTAGCCAAGGTTCTCGGCGCGCTCAAGGACGTGCCGGCGGAAATCGCCGAGGCGCTGACGCTATGCCGCAAGCCCGACGCGACGCTGGCCGCGGAGCTCTCGCGCGCGCTCGGCGACGATCTGCCGCTGATCAAGCGCGACGGCGGCTTCGTCCGCGAGGGCTATGACGCGACTCTCGACGAGACGCGGGCGTTGCGTGACGAATCGCGCCGCGTCGTTGCCGCGCTGCAGGCGCGCTATGCCGACGAGGCCGGCGTCAAGGGCCTGAAGATCCGGCACAACAATGTGCTCGGCTATTTCGTCGAGGTCACCGCGCAGCACGCCGACAAGCTCACCGCGCCGCCGCTGAACGCTACTTTCATTCATCGCCAGACGCTCGCCGGCCAGGTGCGCTTCACCTCGACCGAATTGGGCGAACTGGAAGCCAGGATCGCCAGCGCCGCCGACCGTTCGCTCGGGCTCGAGCTGGAGATTTTCGAGAAGCTCGCGGGCGCGGTGATCGCGCAAGGCGGCGCGATCAAGCAATGCGCCGAGGCGCTCGCCCGGCTGGACGGGGCACGCGCTCTCGGCGCGCTCGCGGCCGAGCGCAACTATGCCCGGCCGCTGATCGACGACAGTCTCGCCTTTGCGATTCAAAGCGGCCGCCACCCGGTGGTCGAGCAGGCGCTGGCGCGCGACGGCACGCCCTTTGTCGCCAATGACAGTGATTTGTCGCCGCCGCCGGAAATGGATGCCGGCCGCATCTGGCTGATCACCGGCCCGAACATGGCCGGCAAATCGACCTTCCTGCGGCAGAATGCGTTGATCGCGATCATGGCGCAGATGGGCTCTTTCGTGCCGGCGAAGTCCGCGCATATTGGCGTGGTTGATAGATTATTCTCGCGCGTCGGCGCCGCCGACGATCTGGCGCGCGGCCGCTCCACCTTCATGGTCGAGATGGTCGAGACGGCGGCCATCCTCAACCAGGCGACGGCCCGGAGCCTGGTGATCCTGGATGAGATCGGCCGCGGCACGGCCACCTTCGACGGCCTCTCCATCGCCTGGGCAACGCTTGAGCATCTGCACGACGTCAACAAATGCCGAGCGCTGTTTGCCACCCATTTCCACGAGCTGGGTGCGCTGAAGGAACGCCTGGCCGCCCTGGCGCCGCATACGATGCGCGTCAAGGAATGGCAGAACGAGGTCGTGTTCCTGCACGAGGTGGCGCCGGGCGCCGCCGACCGCTCCTACGGCATTCACGTGGCG
>JAQSCR010000272.1 GCA_029945495.1 Pseudolabrys sp.
CCTAAACTGGTGGAACAGCTGTTCGAGGTGATTGGCCGCATCAACCGCGAGGAGGGGCTGACCGTGCTGTTGGTCGAGCAGAATGCGCGCGCCGCCATCCGCTATTGCGACTACGGCTACGTCATGGACGGCGGTCGCATCGTCCTGCACGGCACGCGCGAGCAACTCGAGCAGAATCAGGATGTGCAGGAATTCTACCTCGGCCTGTCGCTGTCGGCCGAGCGGCGAAATTTCCGCAACGTGAAGCACTACCGCCGCCGCAAGCGGTGGCTCGGTTGATGCGGGGAGACAATCGCGTGACGCTTGATCGTTTCGAAGCCATGCGACGGCTCTATGTCGACGCCGCCGCGCAGGCGCCCGCGCTGCGCCAGCGCTTTGCCGAAGCGTCGCTGTCGCCGCAGGATCTGACGTCCGCCGCGGCCTTGAACCGCCTGCTGGTCCTCAAGAAGGAACGGCTGATGGAGTTGCAGAAGCAGGATCCGCCCTTCGCTGGTTTTCTTGGCTGCGCGCCCGAGGAGATCGGACACATCTACGTCTCCCCGGGACCAATCTTCGAGCCGTCGCTCGCCGGCGCTGTCGGCGGCCACGGCATGGACTGGATGTTCACCGCAGCCGGCATCGGCCGCGGCGATATCGCCCTCAACACGTGGTCTTATCATCTCGTGCCGGCCGGGCTCCTGTTCGATCAGGGTTTGCGCGCGGTGGGCGCGACGGTGATTGCCGGCGGCGTCGGCGCGAGCGAGCTGCAGGCCGATCTGATGATCCAGCTCGGTGTGACCGCCTTTCTCGGCAGCACTGCGTTCTTTGTGACATTGATCGAGCGACTGGAGGCGTCGGGACGGACGCTGCCGCAGGACTGGCGGCTCAAGCATGCGTTTCTCGGTGGTGAGCTGGGCGACTGGGCGGGCAAGCGCCGGCGGTTCGAGCAGCGCTACCGGCTGAAGACATGGTCCTGCTACGCCACCGCCGATTTCGGCTTGATCGGCTATGAGCGGGAAGGCGAGGACGGCTACCGAATTCATCCCGAACGCTACGTACAGATCTGCGATCCGGAAACCGGAGCGCCGCTGCCGGCTGGCGAGCCGGGCGAGATCGTGGTGACGACGTTGACGCGCGGTTGGCCGATGATCCGCTTCGGCACCGGCGATGTCTCGACCATGCTCGAGGCCGCGCCCGACGGCGGCGCCGAACGCATCGCGCCGTTGCAGGGCCGTGTCGGCGCGGCGGTGAAAGCGCGGGAAATCTTCATCTATCCCAGCCACGTCCCGGCGCTGGTCGCGCGCGTATCCGGCTTGGAGCGCGCGGCGCTGACCGTCACCCGCCCGGCAACGCGTGACGAAATCGTCGCGCGGATATTGGTCACGCCCGGCGCCGACGCGGCGCGGGTGGAGGCCGATTTGCGCGCGGCCTTTCCGGTCGTCACCCGCCTTCAACTCGATCGCGTCGAGTTGATGACGAGCGCGGAATCGTTGGGCGACGGGCCCGCGGTCGAAGACAAGAGATAGACCGGGTATGGACCGATCAACTCACGATATCGGCGGCTTGAAGCGCGGCAATCTCGTCGCCGGGAAATCCCCATGCCGCCAAGGCTTGCGGATCGCTGCGGCTCGCCATTTGCGGCGTAATCCGGATGTCGGCGCTGACGTCGCCGAAGCGCGGTCCCGGCGCGGGCTGAACGACGCCGTCGACGGCGGTAAACGCGCCGCGCGCCGTTGCATGCGGATGCGCCTCTGCTTCCTCCATCGACAGCACGGGCGTGACGCAGCCATCGGTCGCGGCGAAAATGGCGGCCCATTCGTCTCGCGGGTTGGTCGAGAAAATCGTCGCGACTTTCTGCCGCCGGGCATCCTCGCGCGCAGGGTCGTCGGCGGCAAATTCCGGATCGTCGATCAGCCCCAGAATCGTCAGCAGTACCTTGCGGAATGCCGGTTCGATGGCACCGACGGCGACCAACTGGCCGTCCGCGCAGGAGTAGACCCGATAGAAATAGCGTCCGCCGTCGATAATGTTGGCGCCTGCCGGATGCGGCCAGGCGCCGGCTTTATGCAGCGATTTGATCGTCGCGTAGAGCCCGGCGGAGCCGTCGACGATCGCCGCGTCGATCACGCTGCCGCGTCCGCTGCTGCGCGCCGCGATGATGCCGGCGAGCAAGCCAAAGGCCATATACAGACCGCCGCCGCCCATATCGCCGACCAGCGGCGGTATGGCGCCGTGCGTGGCCGGGTCCGGGTTGAACAGGCCCAGCGCGCCCGACAGCGCGATGTAGTTGAGATCGTGGCCGGCCGTCGGCGCGAGCGGGCCGGTCTGGCCCCATCCGGTCAAGCGCGCATAGACCAGCCGCTGATTGGCGACGAGACAGGGCGCTGGACCGAGCCCCAGCTTTTCCATGACGCCCGGCCGAAAGCCCTCGATCAACGCGTCGGCGTTTGCGATCAGGCGCAGCGCCGTGGCGCGGCCTTGCCCGGCTTTGAGATTGATGCGCACCGTCCGGCGGTTACGGTTGTAGAAGGCGAATTTTCCAAGGGCCTCGAAGTCGAGCGTCGGATCGGGCGAGGGATAGCCGCCCGGCCGATCAATGCGGATGATCTCGGC
>JAQSCR010000273.1 GCA_029945495.1 Pseudolabrys sp.
GGCGATCTGCTGTTCGTCTCCGGCATTCCGGGCTTCGACGGCGACGGCAAACTCCCCGACACCTTCGAAGCCCAGTTCGGTTTCGTCGCCGCCACCATTAAACGCATCCTGCGCGACGCCGGCACCGACACCGCGCGCCTGGTCAAGGTCAATGTCTTGCTCACCCGCGCGTCCGATGTCGCGCCGATGAACAAACTTTACGCCGAGGCCTTCGGCCCCGCGCCCTATCCGGCGCGCACCACCTGTGTCATCCAGGCACTGCCGAATCCCGCCATGCTGATCGAGATCGAATGCGTCGCGTCAATGGCCGGCTGACACCGCCCGCGCCGTTCGCCAATCGGCGTTTCGGTGACCGCCGTCACACGGCTGACCACGGCGCCGCATTATGTTAGCCTCGATACCGCAATATTGAGGCCCGCATGCTCCGTGTCACGTCCGCTTTGATCGCGTTGTTTCTGCTGGCGCCGTCCGCGCCGGCTTCCGCGCAGCTGTTCGGCAATCGCTACGAGCCGACGATGCAGGAGCCCGACCCGGGCGTCGATCACACCGGGCGCGATGTCGACCTGCCGCCGGAGTTGCGCCGCATCCCGGTGGCTTATCGCTCCGACTATCCGCCGGGCACGATCATCGTCAACACCAGCGACCGTTTCCTGTATCTGATCCAGAGCCAGACGGTGGCGCTGCGCTACGGCATCGGCGTCGGCCGCGACGGCTTCCAGTGGGGCGGCATCCACAAGATCAGCCGCAAGGCGGAATGGCCGGACTGGACGCCGCCGCCGGAGATGATCGAGCGCCAGCCTTATCTGCCGCGCTTCATGGCCGGCGGCCCGGGCAATCCGATGGGCGCGGCCGCGCTCTATATCGGCTCGACTGTCTATCGCATCCACGGCACCAACGCGCCGGAGACCATCGGCCAGGCGGTGTCGTCCGGCTGCTTCCGGCTGGTCAATGAAGACATCCAGGATCTTTATGCGCGCGTGCCGATCGGCACCAAGGTGATCGTGCAGCACCAGTAATCCGCGCGCCTCGCGCCTCAAGCTTTGCGCATCACGCCGCGCGCCGCTGCGCGCTCAATCGGGAATCTTATCGATGCTCCGCCGCACTTTGATCGCCGCCTTCGCCGCCCTCGCCATTGCCCCCGCGCTGGCGCAATCTCTCTCGCCGGCGCCGAGCTATCCGGCCGTGCCGCTGCTCTCCACCGGCACAACCATCGTCGGCGAGAAAATCCGCTATCCGTCCGGCGACGCGCATGTCACCGCGTCCATCGTCACTTTGGCGCCCGGCGCGCGCACGATCATGCACAAGCATGACGTGCCGCTGTTTGCCTACATTCTCGAGGGCGAGTTGACGGTCGATTATGGCACGCACGGCAAACGCACCTACACGCAAGGCCAGTCGCTGATGGAAGCGATGGCAGTGCCGCATTTCGGCGTCAACACCGGCGACAAGACGATGCGGCTGATCGGCGTCTACATGGGCGCCGACGGCGCGGACGATGTCACGCCGGTCAAGTAGCAGCGCCACGATAACGGATGTTCCCCATGATATTCTTCTGGATCGTTTTCGCCATCGACACCGTTGCCGCGCTCACGGCATTTTATTTTTTCCTCGAGGGCCTGGGCGACGGCTCGGTGTCGTCGTTCAACATGGCCTTGTGGCTGGCGCTGCTCGGTGGCGTCATCGCCATTGTCGGCGGCGGCTGGATGCTGAACGTCAACGGCAGACGGCGCATGGCGATCGCCGTGCTGTCGATCCTCGCCATACCGAGCGTCCTGTTCGGCCTCTTCATGCTTCTGATCGTGATCACGCAGCCGAACTGGCACTGAGCAAGCGGAGGGTGGGCTAAGGCGCGGCTTGTCCGCCGAAGCCCGCAGGGCGAAGGCGGAAGCGCCGAGCCCACCCTGCGGCGTCGCACGCATGCATCCGTTCCCGGTTCCGCCATGAACCGGCCGTCATTTCTTGATCTTGTGGCGCGTGCTGCGGAACCCGCGCGCTGGCTTGCGCGTTCGGCTTCCGGTCCCCGTCATGCCGCCTCCTGGAGCTCGATTCATCTTGGCCATTTTCAACGACTTGAATTCGACCGTCGAAATTTTGCCGCACGACGACGTGCGCGCGCGCCATCTCGGCGCCACCTCGGCCGTCCTGAAATATGCACCGCGCCGGCTGCGCCCCGACGCCGCCGAAGATGCCAAGGCCCAGGCCGACATCGCCTATTGGCGCGAGCGGGCGTTCAAGGCCGAGACGCGGCTGCGCGCGCTGGAGACGCGGGTGCGCCACCTCGCGGCCAAGGCGCAGAGGCTTTGATGGTTTTTTGAAGCGGCGCTATGCCCTTCGTTGCCGCGAACGCGGGAATCTCATTCTTCGTCATTCCGGGGCGCGAGCGAAGCTCGCGAACCCGGAATCCAGATACATCCTCGGTTTTGGCTGGATTCCGGGTTCGCCGCTGCGCAGCGCCCCGGAATGACTGCAAAAATCCCTCTTGACTGTTTAAATCCCTAGGATTATATAGGTGTCATCCCGTCCCAACTCACGAGGGGCGTTTGATCAGCGTCGTCAGATGCTGGGGCGGGGAGCGGTGGCCGGT
>JAQSCR010000274.1 GCA_029945495.1 Pseudolabrys sp.
CTTGCCGTCGCGAACGACATCCAACGTGGCCTGTAGTTCCGCGATGCGCCCGCCGCCACACTGATGCGAAAAGTGCTGCCACAGATTGGCTGCGTGCGAATGTTCACCGGAGGCGCCGCCGCCGCGCTTCGAATAGGCCAGATAACTGTCGCCCGGGCCGGCGAGCCATGGGTGCGCCAGTAATATGCCGCCCCAATGCTCCCGGAATTCGACATCGATCGTCAGGATGGCCCCCGCGGCGCCGGCGCGCAATGCCTCGCCAACCAGCGAGCAGGCGCGACCGACAACGTGGTCATAACCGACGAACACGGCAACGCCCGCCGCGGCGGCCTCGTCCACCAGCGCCTGGGCGCCTTGCAAGTCGGGTCCGCAGAGCGGCTTCTCGATCAGGATCGCGCGCGGCTTTTCGGCAACTGCGGCGCGGCCAAGCGCCATGTGACTGTCCGGCGGCGTGCCGATAAAGATCAGGTCATAACCGCCTTTGGGCGCCTCGCGAGACTCCAGCAGACGAATGCCTTCGTCCCATTTTCCGTAGCGCGTCGGGAAAATCTGCGTCTTGGTGCGCGCAAGCGCGGCCGGATCGATATCGCAAAGATCGACGGACCAGCCGAGGCTGCGCGACGCATGTGACAGATGATTGCCGATCGAGCCGGCGCCGTGCACTTTAACTTTCATGATCTTATCTACCGAACCTTCGATTTGCCGTGTGAATTACAATGCTTTGCGACGTCCGGTTCCAAAATGAGTGGCGAACATCCGACCTCGTATTTTGGCCCATAGTTCCCTTGCTGGACTTTGCAAAGAGCCCTTTGAAATAGCTCATCCGGAATAGGCGAGAAATAACGCCCCGTCTCCTGCCTATCCGCGGATTCTGTCGACAAATCTCCAAGCTGTATCGCGCGAACTGTGCGACCGAGAAATTCAGCGCCTTCCGCATATACGCGCGCTCGAATGTCCTGATACATTTCGCCGGGCGAAGCCGTTAAAACCTGTTGCGCCAGCATCGGTCCTTCGTCAATACTAGGCGTCATAAGATGGACCGAATTGCCGATCGGCTCATCGAGATAAAGCGCCCATTCAACTGCGCTGCAGCCGCGAAAATGCGGTAGCAGACCAGGGTGGCAGTTCACAGTTCCGACATTTGGGACCCGCAGGAATCGTTCATTAAGAATGCGCGGGGTACCGGCATTGACGACCAGATCAATCCTTAACTGCGCGAGCAAAGACAGGGCCGCCGCGTCATTGTGGTCCCTCACAAAATAGAGCGGAATTTTCAGTTCCTCGAATACTCCATAGCCAAGGCGTTGCATCCGCCCGCCTGTCCGTTGAAAATGCAACGCTGTGTCACGCGCCAACTCCGGCTTGGTGTCGACCAAGATAGCCGATAGCTCCACATCGTTGCGGACGAGACCTTGCAAGAGGTGCCCGCATATCGACCCGTCAACTTGCGCGAGCGCCGCGATCCGCAAGGGAGGCTTGTTGTCGTTACTTTGCGACGCGGGCAATTTCGTTGTCCATCGATTGTGCTTCAACGAAGCGCCGATATTCATCGCTGCTCGCGATCAGTTCCGGGTGAGAGCCGAGTGCGGCGATGCGGCCGCGGTCGAGTACGACGATTTCATCGCAGCGCATTACCGTAGAGAGACGATGAGCGATCGCTAGAATTGTGACGCGTCCCTTGAGCGCGTCCATCGCGTTGGCGAAATCGCGCTCGGTCAGGCTGTCGAGTGCGCTGGTCGCCTCGTCAAGAATGAGAAGTTCAGCTTGCTGAAAAATGGCCCTGGCGATCGCGACGCGCTGGCGCTGTCCGCCGGACAGGCGCGTGCCGCGGTCGCCAATTTGCGTATCCAGCTTCTGTTCAAGCGCATTGACGACCGACGTCAGCCCCGCCGCGGCAATGGCTCCGGCGAGCCGCTGGTCGCAGTCCCCGGTCTTCGGCGCCCCCAATATTATATTGTCAGCGAGTGTTGCGTCGAAAATGACCGGGTGCTGGGCAACGTAGGAGACCCGGCTGCGCCACGCTGCAAGCGACTGACCATCGGTCATGCCGACGCCATCGACAGCAAGAACGCCGGTCGTGGGCGTCAGCAGACTGGCGATGATGTCGGCAACCGTACTCTTGCCCGCGCCCGAGGAACCGACCAACCCGTAGCTGCGGCCCCGCTTGAACGTCAGACTGATATTTTCGAGCGCTAGACGGTCTGCGTTGTCGTATCGATAGCTGACATTATCAAGCGAGACTTCTCGCCAATTCCCCAATCGATCATCCTTCACGACGGGGACATAATGGGCCGGCAGATCCTCGCGGAGGTCACGCAGATGAGTAAGCTGAGGCAACGAAACCTGGATGCTCGATACCGCAGATGCGACTTCCCCGATGACCGGCATCAAGCGAATGGTCACGACCGCATACAGCGCAAGAATGGAGGCCGCATCGGCCCGGCTCATCCCCGAGACCAGCGCGCCTAGTGCCATCGCCACCAGAGCGGTCACCCCGACAATCTCAATGCCAAGGCGCGGGATCAGTTGCCATTGCCGCGAATCGGCGTCCGAATATGCATAGACCGAATATTCGCGGTGAAAC
>JAQSCR010000275.1 GCA_029945495.1 Pseudolabrys sp.
TGCCGTTCGTCTCTCGCAGTCTAGAATACCCACCCGACCACCGGAACAGAGAGGCCCGTGATGCAACGCCCTGCGAGGTACACCGCCCTCCTGCTGTCGTCCGTCGTCATGTCGTCCATCGTGCTGGCCGCATCGGCGATCGGCACGGCCATCGCCTGCACGCGCACGCTCTACGTCGGCGCCGACAACATGGTCATCACCGGCCGCAACATGGATTGGCAGGAGGACATGCGCTCCAATCTGTGGGTCTTCCCGGCTGGCCTGAAGCGCAACGGGGCCGCCGGACCGAAATCCATCGAATGGACGGCGAAATACGGCAGTGTCGTCGTCTCCGGCTACGAAGTCGGCAGCACAGACGGCATGAACGAAAAGGGCCTGGTCGCCAACATGCTCTATCTCGCCGAATCCGACTACGGCACACCGAGCGAGGGCCGCCCCAACCTTTCCATCGCGGCCTGGCCGCAGTTCGTGCTCGACAATTACGCCACGGTTGCCGAGGCGGTCCAGGCACTGCGCCCGGAACCGTTCAGCCTGCTGGCGCCGGAGCTGCCGGACGGCTCACCCGCGGCGCTTCACCTCGCGATCTCCGATGCGTCGGGCGATTCGGCGATCTTCGAATACCTCGGCGGCAAGCTCGTGATCCATCACAGCAAGCGCTACACCGTGATGACCAACTCGCCGTCCTACGATCAGCAGCTGGTCCTCGACGACTATTGGAAAGGCATTGGCGGCACGACCTTCCTGCCCGGCACCGCCCGTGCCGCCGACCGGTTCGTGCGCGCCTCGTTCCTGTTGAGCGCGATCCCGCGCAAGCCCGACAAGAACTTCATCAAGAGCGTTCCGGACCAGTCCTTCGCCTACCAGGCGGTGGCGAGCGTCATGAGCGTGCAGCGGGCCGTCAGCGTCCCCCTGGGCATGACCACGCCCAACGAACCCAACGTCTCCTCGACTCTCTGGCGCACCGTGTCGGACCAGAAGAATCTCGTCTACTACTTCGACTCGGCCACTCGCCCCAACACCTTCTGGGTCACGCTCGCCAAGCTCGACCTCAAGCCCGGAGCACCGGTCAAGAAGCTCACGATCCAGAACGGGGAGGTCTTCTCCGGCGAGGTCGCGGGCAACTTCAAGCCATCCGAGCCGTTCAAGTTCCTGCCAGCACCAACCCAATAGGCGTCATGCGGATCGGAATCGACCTCGGCGGCACCAAGATCGAAGGCCTGGTGCTCGACAAGGACGGCACCGAACGGGGGCGCCTGCGCGTCCCCACGCCGCCGGGCTCGTACGAGGACGCCATCAAGTCGATCGTCGAGGTCGTGCGCGAACTGGAGCGGCAGGTCGGCACGATATGTTCAGTCGGGCTGGCCACTCCCGGCGCGATCTCACCGGCGACAAGCCTGATCAAGAACGCCAATTCGACGCGCCTGAACGGACGGCCATTGCACCGTGATGTCGAACGCGCGCTCGGCCGCGAGGTGCGGATGGCCAACGACGCCAACTGCTTTGCCGTCTCCGAGGCCACCGACGGCGCCGCGGCGGGATGCAAGATCGTGTTCGGCGTGATCCTGGGCACCGGCGTGGGCGGCGGCATTGCGATCGACGGCAAGCCGATCACCGGCGCCCAGGCGATTGCCGGCGAATGGGGGCACAACGCCCTGCCCCAACCGCGCGACGACGAGCGGCCCGGCGTGCGCTGCTATTGCGGTCGCATGGGCTGCATAGAGACCTGGCTGAGCGGCCCGGCGCTACAGCGCCAGTTTGCCGAGCGCACCGGCCGCGACCTGCGTGCCACCGACATCGCCGAGGCGGCGCTGGCCGGCGACATCGAAGCAGCCGACCAGATGGAGCTCTATTGCGATCGCCTCGCGCGCGCGCTCAGCGTCGTCATCAACATCCTCGATCCGAACGCCATCGTTCTGGGCGGCGGCTTGTCACGCATGATCCAGCTCTACGGCCGCGTCCCCGAGCTGTGGAAGCGCGAGGTATTCTCCGAGTCCGACAGCATCGTCACCCTCCTGCTACCCCCGAAGTACGGCGATTCGAGCGGCGTGCGCGGAGCTGCCTGGCTGTGGCCCGAAGCCTAGGCACCGAAGCCTGGGCGCCGAAGCCTGGGCGCCGAAGCCTAGGCACCGACAAGGGCGAGCACGCTCACCGCCGTCAACACCATCCAGCCGAAATGCCGCCCGCGCATCGCCCAGGCATTGCCGACGGCGGCCAGGCCATAGACGGCAACGGCCGCGCCCACGATCCAGAGGCGGGCCGGCTCGGAGGCCATCGACGGCACGGCGATCAACAGAACGCCGAAGCCGATCCAGGCCGCGGTGCCGCATTGCCATACCAGACGGATCAGCAGCCGGGTCCTGGCCGGCTCGATCCGGGCTCGCGCGAAGACCTTGGTTTCACCGAGAACGCCGTGAATGACGGCGGCGAGAATGGCGAGGCCGCCGGCCGCCTGGATTGCGAGATCCCGCATTGTCACCCTCCGTACATATCTGTATGGTTCTATAGTGTGGCACTCCTTGCCCGTCAATACACTACTGTATGGAACACTAAAGTATGAGAAAATGGCCGACGAT
>JAQSCR010000276.1 GCA_029945495.1 Pseudolabrys sp.
TCTGCGAGGCCATCGCGGCGGTGTCGAGCAGGGGGTGTTCGTAGATTTCCGAATGAAAAATCGTGCCGGCATGCGGCGATTGCGTCGGATTGAGCGTCACGAACAGCGGCGTATCGGTGCCGAGATTTTGCAGCCGGTTCATCCAATAGGTCACGGTCAGCGCGTTTTCGTCACCCGTCTGTCGGGTGCCGATATAATTCCAGCTTGACCAGACTTGCCGCCGTTTCGGCATGAGACGTTGATCGCTGTGGAGAACCGCGAGATTGCGGCTGTATCGAAACGGCGTCAATAGCGCGCGTTCGGCCGCGGTCGCGTCCGCCAGCAGGGCCAGCGCCTGATCGGCATGGGTCGCCAGCACGATATGGTCGTAGCGCGCGGTACCGGAGACCGGGCTGACGACGTCGACGCCGTCCGGGTGCCGCTTGATCGACAGGATGGTTTCATTGAGCCTGATTCGGTCGGCGTAAGGCTTGGTGAGCTGACTGACATAAGACCGGCTACCGCCTTTGACGGTGCGCCATATCGGACGGTCGTTCAATTTCAAGAGGCCGTGATTGTCCTGAAAACGGATGAAGGCGGCGGCCGGGTAGTCAAGCATGGCCGCCGCCGGCGCCGACCAGATCGCCGCCGCCATAGGCAGCAGGTGATCGTCGCGAAAGGCGTCGCCGTAACCGGCGAGTTTTAGATAATCGCCAAGCGTAGCCTGGCTGCCGAGCCGGCGCATGTCGGTCGGGGCGTCTCGGTAAAAGCGCTGCAGGTCGCGCAGCATCGACCAGAAGCGTGGGCTGACAATGTTGCGCTTCTGGGCGAAGACAGTGGCGAGATTTTCGCCGGCATATTCCAGTTCGCCGTCCCGGAGCGATACGCCCAGCGACATTTCGGTCGCTTCCGAGGCAACATTCAGGTGGTCGAACAGGGCGGTCAGGTTGGGGTAGGTCTGCTCGTTATAAACGATGAAGCCGGTGTCGACCGGCACCGGACCGTTCGGGGTGCGGGCGTCGACCGTGTTGCTATGGCCGCCGATCCGGTCGGCGCGCTCGTAGACGGTGACTTCATGACCGGAGGACAGGAGCCAGGCCGCCGCCATACCGGAAATGCCCGTCCCAATCACCGCGATTTTCAGAGGCGCTGTCGAACCCTTTTGCATCGTTCCTCGTCTGCCTGTCTGGACGCTGGTTTCGATGCTTAGTACGGGCTGGCGAGACGTATGGATCATTATGATCCAAACTGGCCCGACTGCCGTATAAGGTCCATGCAAGCGATTGCTCAGAGGAGCTTTGCGGGTGAGCGGGCCAGCCCGATCGGGCGGTATCTGGAGACGGGGCCATTGCCAACCATGCCAACGCCGACCGGCGCCAAAGAGACACCGACAACGAGTGCGGCCAATCTGGCGCGGCTGATCGAGACGGTGGCTGCCAATAAAGACCGTGAGGCCTTTACGGTCCTATTCGATTATTTCGCGCCGCGCATCAAAGCCTTCCTGATGCGGTCGAATACCCCGGCGACATTGGCCGAAGAACTGGCGCAGGAGGCGATGCTGACGGTCTGGCGCAAGGCCGCACAATTCGACAAGGCACGGGCGGGACCTTCATCCTGGATATTCACCATCGCCCGCAACTTGCGCATCGATGTGGCTCGGCGCGAGCAACGCGGCAAAGTTCTTGAGTTGGAATCGAGTGAATCGCACGAGCCGCCGGCACAGCCCGACGCAGAATACGACGCCGGTGAGCGTGGACAGCGCGTGCGCGCCGCGTTGTCGCATTTGTCGGACGACCAGATGCGGGTCGTACGGCTGTCTTTTTTCGAAGGTAAAGCGCATGGCGACATCGCGCTCGAACTTGAACTCCCGCTCGGAACGGTCAAATCGCGGATCCGCCTTGCGATGAACCGTCTGAGAGACTTGCTTGGTGACCTGACATGAGCCGACATCACCCGAAAATTACGACGCTGGCGGAGTTCGCCGCCGGAACGCTCGACGAAAGCCGCAGCCTGGTGGTCGCCAGTCATCTCGCGATGTGCGGCGAATGCCGCGAATTTGTATTGTCGCTTGAAGAGGCCGGCGGACAGATGCTGGCAACGATCGAACCGGTGGCGATGGCCGAAGGTGCGGCGGCGCGCGCCTTGAGTTTGCTGGCGGATGAGCCTGCCGTGCCGCGGTCTGCGCCGCGCAAACCGGCCGCCATGCCGGTCTGGCAACCTGAGCAAAAAACGCTTCTCGGCTATGAACTCGGACCCTGGCGCTGGGTTGCGCCCGGCCTGCATCATCGCGTTGTCAAAGTGCCGGATGGTCCCACCCGTGTGTTCATGCTCAAGGCGGCACCGGGATTGAAAATTCCCGATCACCGCCATACCGGCACTGAACTGACTTGCGTTTTGTCCGGCGCTTTCATCCACGAGGGCGGGCGGTTTGCCGCCGGCGATTGCGACGACGCCGATCAAGATGACGGGCATAGGCCGGTGATCGACGGCGGCGAGGAATGCATCTGTCTGGTCGCCATGGATGGCCAACTAAAGCTCACTGGCGTGCTGGGTCGGCTGATACAGCCTTTCGTTCG
>JAQSCR010000277.1 GCA_029945495.1 Pseudolabrys sp.
GGCGGCCATGATGCCGGTCCGGTCGGCGCGGTCATCGGTGGAACGGTTGGTGCGGTCGCCGGAACGATCGGTGGCATTCTCGGCGTCGAGGATCGCCCGCGGTTTCGCACCTATGTGATGAGCGAGCGGCACCCGTCCTATCGCTATGAAAGCGACCTCCGCGTCGGCGCCGTGCTGCCGGAAGCCGGCGTCACCTATTACGACGTGCCAGCCGACTATCACGTGACGGGCTATCGCTACACCTACGTGAACGATCGTGCCGTGCTGGTCGATCCGCGCACCCGGACGGTCGTGCAGATCATCGAATAAGCGACTGCCTCTGATACCCATTTAGAAAGGGACAAAACCATGTTGAAAATCATTACTGTTGCAACCGTCGCGGCCCTGGCATTGGCCGTCACCGTCACGCCGAAGCCGGCGCTTGCGGAAAACGGCCAGATCGCAGCCGGTGTCGTCGGCGGCCTTGCCGTCGGTGCGATCGTCGGCTCGCAAATGAACCGCAATGACGGCTATGGCGAACGGCATTATCGCGCCCGCTACCGCGAATGCCGCGTCGAACGGCGCGACTTCGAAGATCGCTATGGCCGCCTTCATGTCCGCCGTGTTCGCGTCTGCGACTAATATTCGCCTTCGTTGAAGCGTTGTGCCCGCCGTGCCCCCGCACGGCGGGCATTTCGTTAGACAACGCTCATAGCTCCAACGCGCGGCCACGAAATCGCATTTGACGATACGGAATGTGGCGATCCTGTCACAGCGGCCCTTGCGCCAGCGCCATCTACCGGCGGCCCGACAGGACCTCAGCCAGTGATCCCGGCGGCAACCGCCGGCCGCTCGACCGGCGGCTGGATGCTGAACAGAATTGTAAACCGTGTGCCGCGTTCATGATCGCCGGCACCTGTCTGAATCTCGCCGCCTATCTGCTTGACGAGCGACTGAATAATTTTCATTCCGAGGCCCTTGTGACCCGAGAGCGCGAACCCTTCCGACAGGCCCGGACCGTCATCCAGCACCGACAGCGAATAGCCCACCGGCATCGATACCAGCCTGACTTTAATTGTGCCCTTCGCGTATTTAACTGCGTTCGTCACCATCTCATTGACGATGAAGCCGAGCGGAATACCGAGCAGGGTCGGTATCTCGATGTCCTCGCCTTCCACGACGATGGCGTGCCTTTCCCCATCGTGGAAAAGCATTCCGGAGAGATCCTCGCAGAGCCGCATAATATATTGCTTGAAATCGACGGTTTCGAGATGATCCATCACATGGAGCCGCCGGTGCACCCGCCCCAATGCGGCGACACGGCTGCCGGCAATCGACAACTGCGCCGCGGCTTCAGGGTTTTTCGCAGCTCGGCTTTGCAATGACAGCAGACTCGAGATCAATTGCAGGCTGTTCAACAATCGATGGTCGAACTCCTTCGCCAGCATCGCCTTCTGCTCGAGCAACACGTCCTTTTGTTGCAGCAACTCGTCCTTTTCGCGCTGCAAAACTCGCTGCTGAGTAACATCCTCAATACCGAGAAGAATGGTCGTGTTTGAACCTCCCGCATAGAATACCTTGCGGGCGTTCAAGAGCATCGTGCGTTGGCCGATACCGGGAAACTCGTGCTCGACCTCGTAGTCTTCCATCACGCCGCGCTCGGGTATGATTTTTTCCAGCAGCAGGCGCAGTCCAGGAATGTCCCATTGACCAGCGCCTAGTGCGTAAAGCAGCCTGCCCTCGGTGTCACCGCTGCCGACTTTGAATTTCTGATAGAATGAGCGGCTCGCAGCGAGCACGCGGAGCTCCTGGTCGAGGACGAGGAAAGGCTCGCGAACCGTATCGACGATTGCTTGCGCAAATGCGCGCGCTTCTTCAATTTTCGTGAACAGATTATTACTAGGCAAATCAACCCCTATGATATCCTCACGATCCGCCAATATAACCTGCCGCATAAGACGATTCCGGGCGCCGCGAAGATAGACAGCGTTACGCGCTGGCTCGCCGCTTCGATGATCGCGCGTTGCGTTCGAAGAACAGCGCTTGGCTGATCACGGCTGACACCGTGCTGGACTGGAACGGCTTGGCAATCAGGAACGCCGGCTCGGGCCGCTCGCCGGTTAGGAAGCGCTCCGGGTAAGCGGTGATGAAGATCACCGGCACCTCGAACGTTTTCAGCAACTCGTTGACGGCGTCGAGACCCGAACTCCCGTCGGCGAGATGGATATCGGCAAGGATCAGGCCCGGCCGCTTGGCTTTGGCGAGCGAAATTGCCTCCTGGTGTGTGCGGGCGACTCCCAACGCGCCGTGGCCAAGGCTTTCCACCAGCCCAGTCAAATCCATAGCGATAAAGGCCTCGTCCTCGATAATCAGCACGTCGGTGGCGATCTCCGCGGCCAATTCCTTGCCGGATTCCTCAACCAAGGCCCGCACGGTGGGTATGTCGACGTCAAGCACCTTGGCTGTTTCGTCCTCTGACAGGCCCTCGAGAGCGACCAGAAGGAACGCCTGGCGCGGTTGGGGCGTTATGTGGGCAAGGCGCTGCTCGGCCGGCAAATCGGCAGGTACCGG
>JAQSCR010000278.1 GCA_029945495.1 Pseudolabrys sp.
CGCCTGCCTGCAGGGCACGCCCGCGCACGACCAGGTGCGCGCGGCGCTGGCCCAGATTGCGAGCGCCCGGGTCTGGGTGAAGGAGAAGCTGCCGGTGATTCAACCGGCCATGAAGTCCGCTTCACCGGCCTGTGCAACGACTGCAGAAAGGCGGCAGATAGTGCATCGCCGCATGAGCCGCCTGTCTCCATGATCTGTCGGATGTCTGTTCAATTTCTTCCCGGTATCCGCCGTTGATACCGCGCGCCCGGTTACGCTGCCGTTCCCAAGCTTGGCAAGGCCGCGCTGGTCAGTAGATTTGCTCATCGATGTCCGTCAATCCGTCTACCTTGCGTTCGCCCGTTGGCAGCTTCTGGCTGATTGTCGCCAGCGCCGGGGCGGTAATGCTAACAATAGTTGCCGGTTGTGGACGGCACGAACAGCTGAAAAGCCCGGCGTCGGTGGCGGCCGCGGTCGCGCAAACTTCCACATCCTGCCGTGCCTGCCATCAGGAAATCTTTGCGGCGTGGGCACCCACTGATCATGCCCGGGCCAATCGCCCGATCGACTCCGCGCTGGACGCCGGCGCACTCAGAGGATTCGCGGCGATGGCGGCGGATGCCGCCACTCCCGAATTCGTGCTCGGGCAAAAGCCCCTCGTGCCGGCGTCAGGCGGACGCTGGCAGGCGCACGAAATGGCCTTCGATTCGGCCAAGAAGGAATGGTTCAATGTCTTTGCGAAAGAGGGTCGGCAGCCGGGGGAATGGGGTCACTGGACCGGCCGGGGGATGAACTGGAATTCCATGTGCGCGCAATGCCATATGACGGGCTTCCAGCGGCGCTACGATGAGACGGCTGATGCTTACCGGTCCACCTGGGTTGAGCATGGGGTTGGTTGCATTCAATGCCACGGCCCGATGCCGGCAGCGCATGGCGACAAAAACCAACCGCTGCCGCCGGGGCCGAAGGCGCCGTTCAATAACGATCGGCAAAAGATGATGCAGACTTGCGCACCCTGCCACGCGCGCAACGAATTGCTGACCGAACAGTTTCAACCCGGGGACAACTACCACGACCATTACCGCCTCGCGCTGCCGGTTGATGCGGCCACCTATTATCCCGACGGCCAGCAGCACGACGAGGACTTCAACTGGACCTCCGTGCAACTCAGTCGCATGGGCCACGCGGGAGTGACCTGTTTCGACTGCCATGATCCGCATACCACCAATCAGCTTTGCCTGCAATGCCATGCTGCGCCCGGCCGGGTCATGCCCGGCGGCGTCCGGGCGGTGCCAATCGATCCGACGGCCCATTCAAGACACCCGATGGACAGCCCCGGCAACTCCTGCGTGGCCTGCCACATGCCTACGACCACCTACATGCAACGGTCACCACGGCACGACCATGGCTGGCTCAAGCCCGATCCATTGCTCACAAAGGAATTGGGCATTCCCAATGCCTGCAGCCGCTGCCATGAAGCGGAAGGACTCGATTGGGTTATCGCAAAAGCCGACGAATGGTATGGCGCAAAACTGGATTCGCGGCAGCGCGCCCGCGCGCGCGCCATCACGGCCGCGCAGGCGGACCGGCACGGCGCAGCCGTCGGCTTGCTTGCATTGCTGAAGGCTGAGGACCTCCCGGCTTGGCGCGCGACCTATCTGTCGCTCCTGCCTCAGACCGCCGATGCCGCCAGCGGACGCGAGACCGCTTCGGCTTCATTGCACGCGCCGGATCCGCTCGAACGCGCCGCGGCCGCGCGCTTCTTTTCGGGAGCACCGGATGCATTAGGACTGTTGCAACCGTTGTTGCGGGACCCCGTGCGGTTGGTGCGCCTGGATGCGGCGTGGGCCCTTTCCGCGGAATTGCCTCCTGCCTCGCCGGCTCGCCAGGAACTCACGGCGTATCTCGCGCTCACCCTCGACCAGCCTTCCGGCCGGCTAAGACTAGGGCAGGATCTGGCCAATCGGGGCGATTGGTCCGGGGCGCTCAAGCAGATCGATCGGGCGATCAAATGGGACCCTTTTTCCGCGGGCATTCGTGAAGTCGATGCGGCGGTCCTAGCCCGGTTGGGTCGCCTCCCAGAAGCTGGCGCCGCCTATTATCGCGCCGCCGAATTAGCGCCCCAGTCGGCCGCTCAACTGGCGCTTCAGGCCGGCTTGGCCTACGCCGAAGCTGGCCAGTTGGTTGAGGCGGAGAACGCCTTCAGATTTGCCGTGCAGCACGACGCCGCTTTTGCCCGGGCTTGGTATAACCTTGGATTGCTGCTGGCGCAGAAGGACCGCCGGCCCGAGGCGATTGATGCGTTGCGCAAGGCGGAACAGACCGGCCCCACGGTGGCGGACTATCCCTATGCCCTGGCCACCGTGTTGCTCCGCTCCGGCGACAAAACCGGGGCGCTCGCGGCGGCTGAACGGGCCCTGCGGATCGACCCAACGCACGCAGGAGTTCAGCAAATATTGCGCACCCTGCATTGATCTCCGGCACGAACGGTCCATCCGGCGAATGGGCTGACTGACTACTCCGCCTCCGCTCGTGGGCCCTATTTTGTCACGCCCGTCAAGGTAGTCCGC
>JAQSCR010000279.1 GCA_029945495.1 Pseudolabrys sp.
AGTAGCACTTCGATGTGGCCATCGGTGTGAAGCTGAATCAACTGCCCGAGGCTGTCTCCCGACTGCGACACGATTCCCGCCAGGAAGCGCCCGGCAGGGTCGCTTGCAGCATCGTTGAAGCGCATGCCCACAGGCACCGGGGCCGCGATCGGATCCCGGTCAATCACGCCATGCGCATCCCGGAAGGCGAAGTTCTGGTCAGTTGCTGCGATCATCCCGCCGTGCCGTCGCAGCCCGACCGCGCCGAGGACTTCGCCGAGGTGAAGACTCGACGTCTCCCCGCCCGCGTGCACTCGATGTGCGGTGCCTCCCAGTACGTCAACCCAGTGGAGGCAGTCAGCGGCGTCATCCCAGATCGGATGTTCTCCGAGCTCGACACCCGCAGCCACCTCAACTCGCCAATCGACGGGTGAATGAGTGTCGGTCACTTGCCCATTCCGGCCGTAAGGCCAGAAATCAACTGGCGCTGGAAGACCAGATAGACGATGATCGCGGGAATCGCGCTCAACAAAGAGCCTGCCATCAGAACGGGGATGTCGGTCAGACGTCCTGTTGCAAGTACACCCAGTCCAACAGTGATGGTCCTGAGATCGGTGTTCTGCAGGAAGAGCAAACCGATCAACAAGTCCCCCCAGATTTGGATGAACTGCAAAACGACGACCGTGCCGATCGCGGGAACTGACAGCGGAAGCGCAACGCGAAGAAACACTCGCCAATAGCCCAGGCCATCGATCACGGCTGCTTCGATGAGCTCGTCCGGGATGCCCCGGTAAAAAGCGGTCATCAGGAAAGTTGCGAACGGCGTTCCCAGGGCGGCGTAAATAAGTATCGCACCGGTGTACGACGCAAGCAGATTGAGCTGCGCCAGGTTCACGTACGCCGGGATGATGATCGACTGCATCGGAATGAGCATCGCCGAAATGATCAGCAGGAAGACCAGGGTGGCTGCCCGGTACCGAAGTTTCGCAAACGCAAAGCCTGCCGACGTACTGACGGCGACGATGATGGCGAGGGCAAACACACACACGATGGTGGAGTTCAGGAGCTGTTGGCCCACCGGCAGGATGTCAAAGAGTTTTGCCCAGCTTTCGAGGGAGTGACCCTCCGCACCGCGAAACTGCGCGGTGCTCTTAAAAGAGGCGTCGATCATGAACCAGAACGGGTAGAACATGATGACGGCGCCCGCCGTCATGATGAGAAAGAGGATTACTCGTCGAGGGGATATCTTCTTGCGAGATGCCAAGGCTGCCACGCTATTCCCTCGAACGAAGAAGCTTGAGCTGGAGCAGGCCAACGATCCCCATGATGACGAAGAGCACCACACCCAACAGCGCACCCGTGCCGAAGGCTCCCCGAGAGAATGCTGTCTGATACACGAAGAACTCGAGCGTCGTGGTTCCGTACCCCGGCCCGCCGCCGGTCATAACGAAGATCAGACTAAACAACGCGGTGAAGGCCGTGATCATCGACATGATGAACGCGAACTGGATGAATGGCTTGAGTTGCGGCGTGGTGATGGAGAGGAAGACCCTGAGCGGGCCGGCCCCATCCATCCTCGCTGCCTCATGGAGGCTCGGATCCAGCGTCGCCATTCCGGTCAGAAAGATAATCGTGTTCGTGCCGACCATCGACCAGACGAAAGTGACGGCAACGGCAAAAAGCGCCGTGTTCTCATGGGCCAAAAAGTCCGTTTGAATCGCGCCCAGTCCGACATTGGCAAGAATCGCGTTAAGGAGACCTTCCTGAGCGAAGAATCGCGCGGACACCATACCGATGACAACCCACGAGATTGCGGTGGGGAGAAAATAGATGACGCGAAATATCCGCCAGCCCAGCACGTGCTCATGGAGCACTGCGGCAATTCCCAAGGGGATGACGATGGCGAAGGGCACCGACAGCAACAGCAGACCGTTGTTGAGCAGCACTCGCCAGAACGTTGGGTTGAGAAAGAGGTTGACATACGTTTCCGGCCCGACCCAGACAGTGGTGAGGCCATCCCAGTTTGTCATCGAGTAGTACACGGCCTGAAGAATCGGAATTCCCAGCAGCGCGACCACAAGCACGAAAGCCGGCAGGCTGAGGAGGATACCCATGCGCCTGCGGCTGTCGCTCAGACGCGAGGGCCGACTTCTTCGCACGGTGAAGGCGTGTGTCATCAGGGTCAATCTGTCGTGGAGCGGGCGGAGGGTCGGGCCAACGTGACGGTCTTTACCGCCACGTCGACCCAACCAGGGCTATACCTTTCGAGCCTCTACTACTTCTTCTGATCCGCCGGCAGCTGGCTCCAGGCCTGAGCCATCTGCGAGAGAGCGTCCTTCGGTGTCCTGTTGCCCGCCAGCACGGAAGGCAGCACCTTGCCGCCGACATCGGTGACATCGCCCTGAATGACATTGTCAAGCATGGGGTATCTCACGAAGCCCGCTTTTCCGGCAAAGTCGAGCATCTCCTGGTTGACCGGGTTGGATGTCTTTGCCCCGTTGACGGAGGAGATCAGACCGGCTTCATCCATGATCTTGACTGCGGCATCCGTCGTCAAGAACGCCAGGA